>NZ_JAYGGZ010000008.1:70364-162777 GCF_034931465.1 Anabaena sp. UHCC 0399
AATCAAAGTCCCCCTTTTTAAGGGGGATTTAGGGGGATCAAGCCACATTTTGCACTCAGCATAGAGATGTGTGTACACCGTAGCCCCTGCAAGGAGAGAGGCTTTAAAACCTTTATTTTTCGTTGAGATTTCCAGATATTTAAGCCCCTCTCCGCGTCGGAGAGGGGTTGGGGAGAAGTCATCGAACTCACGTGGATTTAAGGCTAACGACAACGCAGTAAAACTGCATTTATGCAAAAATATTCTCGATTTTGGGTTAGTATGAATAACTACCAGTCATTTATAGCAACTAATGAACGGAGAAGACGCATTTACTTTTATTGATAGCCTGGTTGCTTCCAAAAATGGGGCTGGTTTTAGTGATGCAGAAAAGAATGTGTTTTTAGGAATCTGGGAAGATAAGTTTTATCGTGTGATTGCTGAGGAAATGAATTTTGAGGAGCAATCTGTAAAAGAAATAGGGGGTAGGTTATTTAATAAAATTTCTGAAGTGTCTCAAGTAGAAACCAAGATTCAGAAAAATAAGTGTATTAGCCCGATCGCTAACTCATAATATAGAGATGTTAGAATTAACACCAAGTTTGCACAACTCGACCTCTTAGTTCTTGTCCTAGCCACGGGGTATTACTCGAAAGGGTGTGCAGATTTTTCCTTTCTACTTTCCAGGTTGTTTGCGGGTTAAATAAGGTTAGTTCAGCTTGGTGATGGGGCGCAATTTTACTGACTTTTGCTTGTAAACATTCGGCTGGACGGTTACTCAAAGCTTGCCACAATTCTAATGCTGTAAATTCCCCAGTTTCTACAAGATACTGCCACAACAGAGGTAACGCTAATTCTAACCCAATTGCCCCTGATGGTGCTTCAGCAAAGGCTTGGACTTTCTCTTCGTAGCTGTAAGGTGTATGATCAATAGCGATCGCATCTACAATTCCTGTACGCACTGCTGATCGCAAAGCCTGCATATCAGTGGTATTGCCTAAAGGTGGGTCTAAATGCAGACTGGTGTGATAACTTTTAACAGCCTTGGTATCTAACAATAGGTGCATCCATGTGGTGCTGACAGTGATGGGTAAACCTTGAGACTTGGCGGCGGCGATTAATTCTACACTGCGGGCTGTGGAGACGCGCATAATATGTATGGGTGTGCCGATGGTAGCTACCAATTCTATTAAAGCAGCGATCGCAGTTGTTTCCGCACTCACGGGGACAGGAGGTAAACCAAACCGCAAGGCATCTGCACCTTCCCTCATTACACCATTAGATGCGAGTTGGCGATCGCAAGGCCAAAATGCTACAGGTTTTCCTAAAGGCTGCACATATTCCAATAGCCGCCGCACTAATCCTAAATTATCTAAAGGCAAACCATCAGTAAACCCCACAACTCCCGCAGCCGCTAAATCTGCTAATTCCGTCATCTGCTTCCCAGCTACATCCAGGGTAATTGCGCCCCAGACTTGGACACAGGGAAGAGAGGGGAAAGACAAAGCAACATTTCCCCCTTGTCCCCTCATCCCCTTCTGCAACTGCGCCACCAGCGCGGGATTATCAATAACTGGCGATGTATCGGGTAGAATGTTGACTCTGGTAAAGCCACCAGCAGCAGCAGCCTGTAAAAACGACAACAGCGTTTCCCGTTCTTCAAACCCTGGTTCGCCGGAGTGACTATACAAGTCCACTAACCCAGTCCCCAAAACTAGTCCCCGACAATCCCTAATTTGGGTATCAGGACTGATATCGCTAATTTGTGCCGCTAATGCTTGGATTTCACCATTGGCAATTAGCACATCAGATACTTGGTCAGTTTGCGAAACTGGGTCAATCACCCTTACTTGTTGCAGAAGTTCAGTTGTCATTTGAGCTATTTAGTGCTTCAGCTGTTTATCTCTCATTGTTAACACCCTATAATGCCCCAGCTGCTGTTTTATCCAGTACACCGCCACTTAAATGAGAGGTGATGTTCATCGCTTGTAATACTGGCAAACCATTCAGTCCACAAGGATAGTCGATGACGCTGACAGCACCGTTACCTTGGCGGAAATTCCAGAAATTATCCGCAGGTAAACCTAGGATATGACACAGTAAGGTTTTGTTGGTAGCGTCGTGAGCTACGATTAATCCGGTTTGGCGTTGATTTTCTAAGGCGGCTTGTACAATTGCTTGCCATGTAGCACTGCTACGTTCCCAGACTTGTTGTAAATTTTCCCCTTCTGGCATTTGCACTGTACCTGGTGTTGTTCGCCAACGGTGCAACTCTCCGGGGAATTCTTGGTCTATTTCTACTTCTAATTTTCCTTCCCAAAGTCCGTGACTGATTTCTCTTAAGCCCTCTTGCAACTCTAAATTTACACTGGGATGATGTTGCAAAATAATTTCGGCAGTTTCTTTAGGACGTGCCATAGTGCTACTTACAGCAAAGTCAATGGCAACATTTTGGAGAAATTCCCCGGCTTTTTGTGCTTGCTGTCTGCCGTTATCGTTGAGGGGAACATCGATTTGCCCTTGAAATCTGGTTTGGCGATTCCACTCAGTTTCACCGTGACGTACCAACAACAATCTTACGCCTTGATGGCCTGGTCGCAATGACGGCAGCATTTCGCCCATGTGTTGCGTCTGGTTCATCGACTCTAGTTGTACGGGTTCTCCCAAACCACCAGAAAAGTTTAAGACGCTGATGCAGCAGTTAGATTGTTGAACGGAATGGTAGCGATTGGGATGAATACCCAGGGCGGTGCTAATGAGAGCGCGATTGATGCCGTTATGCCCGACGATGAGAATGGTTTCACCTTGATGATGGGGTAAGATTTCTTGCCAAAACTGCCGTGCTTGTTCATACACAGCCAGCACAGGGAAATGTTCGCGTGTTCCCCCTGTATCATTCACCAACATCTGAAATTCGTCGGGGTGTTCATGCCAAATGCGGTAATCTTCTGGAAACTTCTGCTGAACATCGCTAGACAGCATTTCTGCCCATAGAGGCAGATCAATTTCCATTAATTGGTCAGATGTTTGGACAACAGACGATTTTCCCGAATTAGATGCTAACTCACCATAAATAATATCTGCTGTCTGTTTAGCTCGCTGGAGTGGACTGCTATAAATTGCATTAAAGGCAATATTACTGAGGGCTTTGCCTACTTTACCTGCATCACTACGACCTTTCTCCGTTAACCTTGATACGTCAGTGCGCCCTTGAATGCGTCTTTCGGTGTTATATGTGCTTTGACCGTGACGCACGATGATGACACGGGTCATCTTTTTGCCCTCCTCTATCTAAAGGATTAATTTTACTGCATCCTGTAGGCAGCATTATCTCTTAGATTCGGGTTTAGTAACTTAATATTTTAATTTGTTTGTTGTCAGGACTACGCACAACTGCATCAAGAATGGTGCGATGGCATTCCGCCTACTACAGGTGTTGGTCTACGACCGACTGTAGGTCATCACAAATTGCCTTTACAACTGTTTACTGACGACTAAAGCTGAAGATGTCAATATACAGCCGTAAAATTTAATACTTGTTTAAGCAATTGTAACAGTTAATTTAGGAATCTTTTGTGTATAATTTACAGCGTTATACTCATAAATAATAACTAGTCAAAAATACGAATGACCAAATAAACAATACATAACTAAGATATATTTCTGCTTCAGAGACATCGATAGTGAAGATATTAGCAATGAAATTACTAAAAATTTAGTTTAATTGCGAAATAGCAGGAGGAATTACTGTTATTTATGAATGTTACTCGTCATTAGGCTGGGCAATCACTAAAAAATAATTGAAATCCATAACTAAAGGAGACGCATCTATGTCAGATTCTACTGTGGAATTTCCGAACTTAGAAAAATTTCAATCTACCAATAGCACGGTCAAACTCACTGAAGCTGATCCTGAAATTATCAAAGAAATTCAAACTTTACTTACTAGAAAAAATTTGTATAAAGGTAAAGTTGATGGCATTGTAGGTGAATTAAGCCAAAAAGCATTTGCAGAATTTAAAGAAAGTGTTTGGCTAGATTCTCCTGAATTATTGGGACCGACTACTGCATCTAATTTATTAGAGATAGCAGAAAACCATCAAACTAATGAAGAACAAACTCAGCTATTAAAACCACTACCTGTATCCATTATAGCCACGAAGACAGGACGTACTTTAAGGTTAGTAACTGGAGAGACAGTTTACGAAAATGAACTGATAGTGGCGGGAGTTCCTCTGACTTGGGGTGAAATCACTAAAGGATGTGATCCCCAAAGAAACCCAGAGTCAAAAGCAGTGCTTAATAACATAATCAAAGCAACTAAAGGCTTTGGCAAAATTCGTGATAAATACGGTATTCCAATTTCTATCAATTCTGCCTATCGTCCTCCTAGTGTGAATCGGCGGATAGGAGGCGCACGTTATTCTCAGCACATTAACGGTCTAGCCCTTGATATTGCCCCTTCCGACGGCAACTTTACCAAACTTTTAGAAATTTGTCGCGCTTCTGATTGCACAGGACTCGGTAGAGGAATGCACAGAGGTTTTATCCATTGTGATTGGCGGCCAGGTAGTCGTGTAGTTTTTGACTATCCTTAATTAGCATTCCATATTGCGATCGCTGAAGTTAGGAGAATTAGCTAATTTTCCTAACTTCAGTTTTTTATTGGTTTAGCAAGAGAATAGTGACACATCTCTCTGGTTGGGAAGTTTTCCCGTGATGGATGTGTCATTTAATCACATTCCACTTAGTCAAATGGAACATCTTGTCCACCCTTGGTAGGTCAAGACTTTCGCAGTACCATAATAAGCACGAAACTATAAAGTTTTTCAGTTGAGTGAAGTACAAGAACCACACCCCCAACTCCCTCCCCTCAATTGAGGAGGATAGTATGATGTGTGCATCATTCCAGAAGCAAGAGTGTCTATCAGGAACTGTCCCCTTCGTTTGAAATTTTGTAGCTTGCTACTCGTAGAGTATTTTGAATTTTGAATTACTAAAGACGATGCCTGTACGTAAAACTCTATCAACACCTGATATTCAACTATCTTACTTGGAATGGAATCAAGGGAAAGAACCATTACTGTTGTTGCATGGTTTAGCTGACCATGCTTTGGTGTGGTCGAGTTTAGGAGATGATTTAGCGGCGAATTATCATATAGTTGCGCCAGATATGCGCGGTCATGGCGAAAGCAGTAAGCCAGAAACAGACTATACTTTTGAAAGTGCGATCGCAGACCTAGAAGCACTCATGGATCATTTGGGGTGGTCATCTGCTCATCTTGTCAGTCATTCGTGGACTGGTAAACTAGCGGCTATCTGGGCGAGAGTCAACCCCCAACGCTTGCGGAGTATGGTGCTAGTCGATCCCATTTTTATTTGGAAAATGCCCAGCATCTTGCGGCTAACTTTCCCCCTGTTGTACCGATACCTCTCCTTTCTCAAAGGTATGGGGCCATTTACCAGTTATGACGTAGCCGAAGCACAGGCCAAGCAATTAAATCAATATCAGGGTTGGAATACATTACAACAGCAGGTTTTTCAAGCCGGTCTAGAACAAAAACCGGATGGTAGCTGGGGTAGTAAATTCACAATTAACGCCCGCGATCGCATTTTTGAGGACGTGATGCGAGTACCTGGCTTTACTACCCCCTTAGAAACTTCCGCCCTATTTATCCAGCCAAAAGAAGGACTGAACCGTTTAGACTGGCAAATCAAGCCCTATAAAACCTATCTGAAAAACCTCCGCCTGTGTCAAGTTCCCGGTAATCATTGGCCATTTTTGACTGCACCGGAAGTATTTAACCAGACAGTTGCAGCATTTTTAGCAGAATCTAAATAAAACAAATCTGATTATTAATAGACACCAACAAAAGAGTAAAACTCAGTTTTATTCTTTCGACTTTTGACCGATGCCCATTTTAGATTGAAGAAAATCCAAAATCTCCCAGCCCTATACCCTGGTGGTCGGGGTCAATCCAAAATCCAAAATCCAAAATTTGTTGACTTTTGACTTCCCATCATGAGCCTTTGCATTAATCCAGTTTGCCCTAAACCTAACCATCTCAAAAATGAAAAAAACCGCTTTTGTCAAAGTTGTGGTTCTCAGTTGGAACTAGTGGGACGCTATAGGGTGATGCACTTATTGAGTGATACAACTGGATTTGGGAAAGTCTATGAAGCTTATGAACAAGACACAGCTAAAATTCTCAAAGTCCTACAAGCAAATCTCTCGGATGTTAAAGCCATAGAACTGTTTCATCAAGAAGCCGTTGTCTTGGGAAAACTGAATCATCCAGGTATTCCTAGAGTAGATGCGTATTTTCAGCATCACACTAGAAATAACTTAAGTTTATACTGCCTTGTCTTAGAAAAAATTTACGGAATTAACTTAGAACAGTGGTTAGAAAAACAACCTCAACCCACTTCTCAAGCACAAGCCATCATTTGGTTAAAACAGATAGTAGAGGTTTTAGATTTAGTACATAGCCAAAGGTATCTGCACTTAAATATTAAGCCATCGAACATCATCATCCGACCAGATGGACAATTAGTTTTGATTGACTTTGGTACAGCTAGAGAACTAACCAAGAATTACCAAAATCATAGCAATAACCCCACCATCTCATCTGGTTATAGCGCACCAGAACAAATGCAAGGAAAAGTGACATTACAATCAGATTTTTTTGCATTGGGGCGCACCTTCGTTTTTTTGTTGACGGGAAAACATCCTCTAGATATGTATGATGCCCCCGATAATTTAGTGCATTGGCGCAGTTATGCCAATCAAGTTTCTCCACTATTATTGAATTTAATTGATTGGCTGATGACACCAGACTTAACTAGCCGTCCTGCCAATACTAAAGAAATTTTACAGCGCATTAAAGAAGTTGAACAGCCTAAAACTATAATTGAAAGTGAAAATATTCATCTTCCAAAAAAGTCCCAAGCTTTAGAATTAACTCAGCTAAAACTTGATACACCTCCCTCTCTATCAGCCAAACAACAAAAAAAAATACCTTTAATATCTATATTCTTAGCACTTCTATTTTCATTAGGGTTACTTAGTATAGTTGCCTTAATGATAGGTTATCCACAATTCGCAACATTATTACCAATAGCAACTCAATCTCCAGAAAGAAAAGGGAAGATTGATTATTTTGCTTATGAAGAAGGAAGAGATAGTCAAGGTAGAGGGGCTGAATTTAACATTGCCATTTTATCAGTAGAGTATAAATGGCTTACAGACAGTAATTTTCAAGTTACAAATAACTCTCAAACTATTAGTCTTGATGTTTTAAAATTACTTTTAGAACAAGAAAATATCCAGAAAATAATGGATAATCCTAATGAAATTATTTCTGTAGGTATAGCTTCTTGTGATATAAAATTAGCAACTGCACAAATTAGAGCATTTGAACGTTCCCAACAAATACAACTCTTAGTACAAAAATTATTTAAAAATACACCCAGTGTTAAAGGATATCGCTTATTAAACTTAGGTCAATTCCAGCGCAGAGACTGTAAGCCAAACCAAGATATAACTAGATACCAACGCAGCGTTATTATTATAGGAGTTAAAAATAAATCAAAAGGTGTAACTATAGATGAAGCCCTACGCGATAGGTTAGAAAAACAGCCTTTTGCTGATTTTAAATTAGAAGATTATTCTTTAAGTTCATCAGAAAAATTTAAAACTATTTCTAATAATTTATAACTTATAGGAATACATTAGCCCAGAAGTGTTGAATCTCGCAACACAACTTTACAATCTTTGTGTTCTGCCTAGAAAAATTTGCTTGTCTATTGACAATAAAGTCATTAACTACTCGAATTTGGTATCACCAATACCAATGCACGACTTGAGCAATATCCTCAAAATCTTAACATTCAACACTTCTGACATTAGCCAAAAAATAGTATGAAGAGGGAGAGATGATGTAGTAGAGTTGTTATTTGTTACAACGACAAATCAAAAGCCAAATACAACCTATGTTTGACATCATAACACTGTTGCAATACCTACTAACTTAATCAACATAAAAAATTGATAAATTTAAAGTAAATATAAATTTAAAGTAAATATAAATTTATACTTGCTAATTAGATAAATACACATTAAGATTACCCAAATTAGCTGAATTTATAACAACTTGAATTTAAGATGGGTATTTTCAATAGGTTAAGAATAATAAAACTAGATAGCTATTTGCTCATAGCTCTGATATCCGGCTTTATTTTTTGCATCTATGGCATCAATTGGGGAAGAGTAGAAGAGTGGAATCCAGATCAAATGGTATTCAAAGGCAACCTTTCTCTAGGTGAAATTTTCTCCAGCCCTAGTGAATTTCTTAAGCCCCCTTTTCATACATACTTCAACTTTATATTATCCTACATTCCACTCAAATTTATTGAGAAAATTTTTCGTCTATCCCAAAATTCTCTGACTTCTGGTTCAGTGATTCTTCTCTGGTCTAAAATTATTACTGCATCTTTATTTTTGGGATCGATTTTTTTAAATTTTCACATAAATAAAAGATTTTTTGGATTGTTTGCTGCTCGCATTATCACACTAATTTTTGCTACTAGTAGCGGCTTTATAGTTTATAGTCATTTTTTGACAGCAGACATTCCTTTAATTTTTTGGATGCTCTTATCTTTTTACTTTATTCAAAGTATATATTTACAAGGTAAAGTATCGGACTACTTTTTAGCTGGACTTTTCACAGGAATTGCGACAGCAACAAAATATAATGGACTATCCGTTGGTATTGGAATTGTTTTGGCTCATCTTTTATCCTATAACGAACTAGCTTGGAAAAAAATCCTTTTCAGTAAAAAGCTAATTTTAAGTTTGTTAACAGTTGTGATGGGCTTTTTAATTGGTAATCCATTTGCATTAATAAATTATCGTCAGTTTGTTTCCGATTTTTTATATAACTATATTACGACCCCTATATATAATGGTGAAATAACGGGTACTAACTACTTCACTTTCTTTTCCATATATATTCGTGAGATTGTTGGACTTCCCTCTTTGATAATTCTTAGTTTAGCGATATTGTATTCTCTATACATTACTTTTAGCAGTAAAGAGAAGAAGAGTATCAAAGGTGTTTTATTAGTTCTAACTGTTTTTATTATTTACTACTATAAATTTGCTAATTTCCCTAGATTGGAAACTCGCTTTATACTGCCTATAGTACCTTTCTGGCTCATGCTGTCAGGCCCGTTTTGGAATCAAATTAAGTCTAATAAAGCGGCTATATCAGTTATTTTAGTAATTATTATCAGTTACAATACTGTTTGCAGTTTATATGTAGGTAAAAGATTTTCAGACGATCCACGGATGGTAGCGCAGGAGTGGGTAAAGCGCAATATACCTGAGTTGAGTTCAATAGAAAATACTGCATATATTCCTACATGGAATCGCTTACCAGGAGTTAAGCTAAAATCCAGAAATATGCCTTTTATTTCAGGGCGAGGAAAGTTATTTCAGCAGATTTTAACAAGTAAATTTAAAGAAGATTCTTGGATTATTAAAAGGTGGAGAGAGTCTCAGAAATCAGATCAAAATTTAAATTTTTACTCGCAAGAAGATTTAGCTAAACGCCGACCTAAATACATTGCTATTAATTCACTTTACTATGAAAGATTTTTTAAAAATGCCAACTTGAAGGAGTTATATCCTGAAATTAATCAATTCTTTAAGAGCTTAATTAGTGAAGAATATTCTTATAAAAAAATATTTGATCAAGAGTCCAAAATTCCCCCAGTCTGGGCTTATCCTCAGAATATTGATTTTCTGCATAACAGGACAATAATTCTTACAGGCAAAGATGCTTAATTTTGTATCATATTCCCAGTCCCCAATCCCCGATCCCCAATCCCTCTTTATGATGGAACAAAGCCTGTAAATTAATATCAAGCAATGCTGACCCATATTCAAGACTTAGCCACAAAACTAGCACCCCGCCTCATTGAGATTCGTCGTCACATTCACTCTCATCCAGAACTTAGCGGTCAGGAATATCAAACTGCTGCGTTTGTGGCCGGTGTCTTATCTTCTAGTGGTCTGCGTGTACAAGAAGGAATTGGCAAAACCGGGGTAGTGGGAGAAATCAAAACTGCTGCTGAGGATGAGCCTTTCTTGGCAATTCGCACTGATATGGATGCTTTGCCAATTCAAGAATCTACTGGGTTAGAGTATGCGTCTAAAACAAAAGGTGTCATGCACGCTTGCGGTCATGATATCCATACTACGGTAGGTTTGGGAACGGCTATGATACTTTCCCAAATGGCGGAGGAATTAGGCGGAAATGTGCGGTTCTTGTTTCAGCCTGCGGAGGAAATCGCCCAAGGCGCAAGCTGGATGATCGAAGATGGGGTGATGAAAAACGTTGCGGCGGTGTTAGGAGTTCATGTTTTCCCTTCTATCCCGGCTGGTTCGATTGGTGTGCGTTATGGGGCTTTGACGGCGGCGGCTGATGATTTAGAGATTATCATTATGGGGGAATCGGGTCATGGGGCGCGTCCCCATGAGGCGATTGACGCGATTTGGATTGCTGCGCAGGTGATTACAGCTTTGCAACAAGCCATTAGCCGGACTCAGAACCCCTTGCGTCCGGTGGTGTTGAGTATTGGGAAGATTAGCGGCGGGAGAGCGGCTAATATTATTGCTGATCAGGTACAGTTATTGGGAACAGTGCGATCGCTCCATCCAGAAACCCGCACTCAACTACCTAACTGGATTGAGAAAATTGTGGCTAATGTCTGCCATTCCTTTGGTGCGCGGTATAAAGTTAAATATCACCAAGGTGTACCTGGTGTCAATAATGATTATGCGCTGACTCAACTATTCCAGTCCGCCGGTGAAGCAGCTTGGGGTAGCGATCGCGTCCAAGTTTTACCAGAACCATCTCTAGGTGCGGAAGATTTTTCTGTATATTTAGAACACGTCCCTGGTTCAATGTTTCGCTTGGGTGTAGGCTACCCTGAGCGAATTATCAATCATCCCTTACATCACCCTGAATTTGAAGTGGATGAATCTGCTATTGTGACAGGAGTTGTAACAATGGCTTACGCTGCGTGTAAGTATTTTCAGCAAACATCAATCTAAAGCTTACTTACGGAGATTGTTAATGCAGCTTCTTGAATTTCCCAGTGTCGCAGTCATAGCAGGCGAAAATGCTGTTGCAGTGACTCAACTTCCTTCTATATGGCAAGATATTGCTAAAGGTGCAGTCAATACCGGACTCTGCAATCCAAAGGTTTATGTTGAGATGGCGCAGTTGTTCTTATACAAGTTAGAACAGGGTGATGTTGACTTGTTTAACGAACGTCCGGAACTTGCACACCTCAAGCAGTCATTTTGTCAGTTATTTGGGCAATTAGCACGAGAAACTCTAGAGTTCTACGGTCATGATTTCCTGACTCATAACTATCCCAATTTTGGGGAAATCTTGCGGAATTTAGAGTTAAAGGGGTCTGATTACGCTGATGAAGTCAAAGTAGCGCGGATTGGCTTAGAACTCTTCGATGAGTTTGGTTACGAACTCCCAGCCAGTTTTTATCATGTGCATTTAGCCCCAATTTATCGAGATCATGTGTTTGAAGAACGCGCCTTGAGATTTGACAAGCGGGATATCACACACAAGCGTTCTTGGGATGCCATGCTTCATGCCTGTAAAGTATTTGCCATGCAAATGAAGGTGCAAAGTATTGCTTCTAAATATGGTTTTACTTATCAGCATGGTTGCGGTTGTAACTCGCATCTCTCGGCGATTGATTTATCTCGTGGCGTATTTGAGTATGAGTTGAGTCCAGAAAAACGCGATCGCTGGATTCGTAGTTTTATCTGGACTGCTTGGTATGAGTATGCTTTCTTTCCTATTGTGCCGAATACTAGTTATTTGGTGTAGGGATTGGGGACTGGGGAAATCGAAGAGTTTTCCCTAGCCTCTATCTCTTGCTTTCCAAGATATAACTCGACAACTCACAAAAGCCCTCTCCCTCAGCCGCCGTGGTAATGTAAACTGGCTGATATTGCATTTGATTGGCGTATTTCTGCACATTCGCCACGCCTACAGATATTGGGAAATAACTCTGATTAAATAAAGTTTCATCATTGGGACTATCACCAACTGTCACAATTTGTTCTGGAGAATAATCAGGAAAGTATTCTCGCAATACTTGTAATAAACCTATAGCTTTCTCTTGTCCTGGGGGTTTGATGTGACACTGAACGTTACTGTAAGTAAATCCCCAACCCATTTGTTGACAGAGATGACTAATAGTTTGCAGTTCATCTAAACTCAACTCCGCTACATTAAATGTCCAGTCAGTAATGCGAAAGCGATTGTCGGCTGATTCTTGAATTTGGGGAAATTTGGTTTTTAATTCGGTAAAGGTTGAGTTTAGGTGTTGGCGATGGGCTGTTAATTCAGGAATGGGCGTTAAAGGCACTGTTTCCTCACTTCCAGATCGATAAAATAAGCCGCCATTTTCTGCGATCGCACCAGCAATTGGCATGAGGCTATTTAATCCGTTTACCCAGCCAGCAGAACGTCCTGTGACGATGATGACTTTAATTCCAACCGCTTGTAAATCTTCCAAAGTTTGCAGTAAAGCAGTAGAAAATTTTCCCTGATTCGTCAGTGTGCCATCCATATCAGTAGCGATGAGGCGAATCTTGCTCCAATCAGCCGATGTATCTGATGACAAGGGCTTGAGATTTGGAAACTGCCCCGTTGGCACACTTGGGTTTCTGTACATATGCAGTGGGAGACAAGCTGTAAAAAATACCAATAATACAGCAAGTTCATAGGCAAAATATGGGCATCCTAAAAATAATAAGTCCAGTGTTTCTGTTTATGACCTATGCTAACTCCTACATACCTTGCTCAAACACAGTCGCCAAAACAAAAAAAGCTGACACCAACACAGCAAGCATCGGCACAAGATTCTCAGATACCATCGGTTTTCATGATGTCCTCTGGAGGATTATTTGTAGCGTTGATTGCGTTGATGATTTTTGGGAAACTCCAAATCACTAAATTTGAGAAAAAAGTCAAATTTGAACAATTCCGTGCCAGAGAATTAGAGAAAAAATTTAAACTAGCTCTGGAAACAATTCGCAAAATGGAAACTAATCCCGATTTAGTTAACTCGCGGGACTTTAACCTAGACTATCTGCGGATGCGGATGTCTGAGGAAGTATTTCATTTCGCGATTCTTAATCAAATTAAAATCAGGGTTAAAGATAAAATTACCCAAGCTCTACGCCCCAGTCAACCACAGCAAGGAACAGTGGGGATTGCTAACAATGCTGCACGGCAAATAGATGAAATTTTTGATGTTGAATATGAATCGGGTACTCCGCCTAATATCGCTAGACGCGTGTTATTTCGGATTCAAATTCGATTGATGAAGTTACCAACACAAGCAACTTCTGCCACCATTAGCCAAATTATTGACTGTATTGAAACCTATCTTAGCCCAATAGATGAAGAAGATAACTGGCAACCCACACTTCAAGGAAGGATTGCCACCATGCACTGGGATCAAAAAGCTAAACCTACACCATTATTAGTGTTGGAACAATCTAATGAAGGCGTAAACGTGACTTTCCGCACGAATCGCCAACCCAATGCTTCCACACCACAGAAGCCATCAGGTTCTGCTAAACGATAGTCAATAGTCATGGGGATAAATGACTCTCCCTTGCTCATTCCTCAATATTACGGTTTTTCGCTCCACGCTCCAGCTTCGTAACTAATGATTGCAGTTTGGGAGTCGCGGGCTAAAATTCCGTCTTCCATTTCGACGATGCGATCGGCGATGTCTAAAATGCGGTTATCGTGGGTGACTAACAAAATCGATGTTCCTTGATCTTTGGCGAGACGTTGCATAATTTCTACAACATCACGTCCTGATTGTTTATCTAAAGCGGCGGTTGGTTCGTCGGCTAACACTAGTGGGGGATTATTTACCAGGGCGCGGGCGATCGCAATTCTTTGTTTTTGTCCACCAGACATATTATCTGGGTAGTATTCAACACGATTTTCTAATCCTACTGCTGTGAGCATGGCTTGTGATTGTGCGATCGCTTCCGCTTGAGAAATATGCTCGTTTAACTCCACCGCCATCTGTACATTTTGTTTAGCAGTTAAAAATCCTAGCAAATTATGGGCTTGAAAAATATAGCCAATGCTGCGCCGAATTTGTACCAACTTACTCTGATTCGCACCAGATAACTCTACACCTAAAAATTTTAAACTACCCTCTTGTACAGAACGCAAACCACCAATCAAACTCAGTAGTGTAGTTTTACCTGAACCTGATGGCCCGGTCATAATCACAATTTCTCCGGGATAAATTTCCAGGTTAATATCAAATAAAATCTGCTTTTTGAGTGCGCCTTTACCATAGTAGTGATTGAGATTGCTAATGGCGATTACAGGTTCATTTTTCATGATTATTTGGGGAATGAGAAGTTGGTAATTCGTAATTAAAAAATATATTTTACTTATTACAATGTGGACTAAATAAAGATTATTTATGGTTAATCTTTAATTCATACACTTTGATAACAGCATATTAAAAAATATCTGCTGGATCGGCAGACTTCAATTTTCTAACCGCAATTGTCCCAGAAACAACGCACATAATAAACGTCAAAATTAATACTGTAATAGCACGTTCTAAGCTCATGAAAACTGGTAGTAACGTAGCGTCCCTGGCAGTTTTATACATGAACATTGTAAAAGCCCAGCCGGGCATATAACCTATAAGAGCCAAGATTATCGCTTCTTGTAGAATGACACCTAGTAGATATTTGTGGGTGTAGCCTATGGCTTTCAACGTAGCATATTCAGATAAATGGTCTGCTACTTCTGTATACAAAATCTGATAAACAATCACAGTTCCCACAATAAACCCCATGATTGTCCCTAAACTGAAAATAAACCCAATAGCTGTGCTACTCGCCCAATAATGACGCTCAAAATCAATAAATTCCTGCTTGCTTAAAACATTGATATCTTCAGGTAAGTAATTACGCAATTCTTGGACAACAGCTTCAGTATTAGCTCCTGGTTTTAATTTAATTAAACCAATATCAATCAATCCTTGTTGACGATTAAGAAATAAACGCAAAAAATTAACATCACTGGTGATTAAATTACCATCAGCACCAAATGAAGCACCTAAAGTAAATAGTCCACCAACTTGAACGCGTCGTCTGCGAACTTCTGCGGTGATATTTTTGCCTTCATCAAAATATTTGGCAATGGGGCCATATTCTTGTCGAGAAGAACGGTCAAATAAAACAGTATCAGGCAGTTTGAGTTTATCTAAATTTTCTTGTACTCCTTCTAAGTTAAAGATATTAGTCTCTGGATTAATTCCAAAAACAAGAATGCTTCGAGTTTTACCAGTATCAGGATTTTTCCAAATCGAATAATCCAAATATATAGGATGTACAGATTGTACTGACGGTAATTCTAAAGCTTTATACAATCGTCGTTGTGAAAAGCTTTTCATCGCCAGTACAGCATTAGATTGACGATTCAGCAAGACAATTTCACCTTGCAAGCTACCATGTAACCGGACGTTACTGTAGTACAGAGCATCCCGGAAACCCAGCTGCATAAACATCAAAATGTCCGCAAAGCCGATTCCTGCTAAAGCTACAGCTAGACGAGTTTTTTCTCGTGTTAGTTGTAGCCATGCCAGAGGTATTTTCTTACGATTAATTGCTGTGAAAAAATTAGTCATTAGTCAAGTCGCTTCGCTCCAATTCAAAATTCTTGCATTCAAAATTAAAGACAGTACCCTGTCCCCTGTCCGCTGTCACCTAATTAGTTATTAATTTCAACCATTACCTTGGCGTAGGTTAAACCAGAAACTTTTTCACTATCTTCTGGTGACAAAGTAATTTTTACTTCTACAACTCTGGCATCAACATCAGCTGCGGGATCTGTATTTAGTACATCCTTTTTACCGATTCTTCTACCAATTTCGGTGACAGTTCCTTTTAATTCGCCGCTAAAAGCACCATTGTTGCTAGAGACAGTGACATTTTGACCAACACGCACTCTACCAATACCGTCTTCAGGTACTTCTGCAATCACCGTCATTTGTTCAGTTTCACCCATCTCAGCAATACCTTCTGAGCTAATGGATTCGCCTGATTTGGTGTGAATTTTTAAAACTTCCCCAGCCGATGGTGCTTGCACGTAGCTTAATTTTAGTTCTGCTTCGGCTTTTCTGACGTTAGCGATCGCATTACTAACTTGGGCTTGCGCCATCTGCACATCAGTAGGACTAACTTCCACCAGTCTTTTGAGTCTGGCTTTTTCTTCGTCAATTTGTCTTTGCAAAGTGTTGATAGTTTTCTCTCGCGTAACTCTAGCTTCTATTAGCTGCTGTTGCAAAGTTGATAAAGTTTTAACTTGATTTGCTCTAGCCTCAGCTACTTGCTGTCGTATAGTCCCTACTGCTTGACGGAGGGCGGCTTGGGTTTCAATTACCTGTTGATTAGCAGTAATCGCACTCAATCGCCTTCTATCTCGTTCTTGCTGAGAAATTGCGCCTTCTCGGTAGAGAAAATCGTAGCGTCCCGCATCCACTTGAGCATTACGTTGCTCGGCTTGGATGCGATTGAGTGTAGCTCTTAAACTATCTTGTTGGCCTCTGAGTTCCGCTTCTAAACGATTGACTGTAGCTTGTTGAGCAATTTTTTCGGCACTTAATTGGGCGGCTATGCGAGTAATCATGGCTTGCTGGGCTTCGCTTTCTCCCCGTAACTGAGCTTGCAAGCGTGCAATGACTGCTGATTGAGCTTGAATATCTCTCGGCGACCCTACTCTAACTTGTGCCAAACTAGCACGGGCTTCTTGGAGTTTTGCTTTTGCTTCGTCCATAGCCGCTAGTTGAGTATCATGATTGTCTAAAATGGCAATCACTTGTCCCTTTCTCACTCGTTCTCCCTCTTTGACGAAGAGCTGCTTAACTCGTGAAGATGATTGCAATCCTCCTGCTGGTGCGGAAAGTCTAATCACTTCTCCTTGCGGTTCTAAGCGTCCCAAAGCACTAATACTACTAGCAACTGGTTTGATGGGTACAGATGGGTTGAACTTGCTGATTTGCTCAAATTTTGCTGTAGCTAGTAAGCCAGCAGCAACTGCTACTGGTAGGGCTACAGCAAGACCCCACCAAATCTTAGGTTGTTCTAGCTCAAGTGGCTGCTCTCTTGAGCTTGGCTGCTCAGTCACCCTTGACATGGTTTTTTACCCGTTTATCTGAAATTGTGTTGATGAAAGTCAAAAAGCGAGGTTACAAATTCGTAATTAAGAATTTCCGACTTTATCTAGTATTTGATGTTATGCCTGATAAATATTTCAATTCACAGCTTTTTTAAATGGCGATGACCTTCGGTCGGCTGGAAGCCATCGCCTACGATGGGGCGCAGCCCATCACCTACGGTGGGTGGGTACGCCATTGCCAATAACAAGCTATGAGGGTGAGATGCAAATTTATGATGTTAACTATCTATAGCCATCCAGACTTCAGAGTCCTGGTTTTTCAAAGAAACCGGGGTTTTCTGCTCTCACAAATGATTTAGGTTAGCTATATCTTTTTGTGCGTAGGTTATGAGTTAGGCAATCTGATTTTGCAGATAGATTTCAGTTTGTCAAACTCTGCCAAAATTTTCTGCAATCTATATGACTTTATTGGGCTTTTTTGGGGAGTTTTTACCACAATTATCATCAAAATACCATTTATGCAGATAAATTTTGTACCACAAGATAACATTTTACAAAAACTATCTCTACCACTTGATGAACATGATTTATGGTTGATTGCAGCAGTCAAAATATGGTTTTTGAAACATATTTTTGATACTGTAGCAAGTCTTTTTTAAGTTTAGCAATGGCGAATAAACGTATTTTAAATGATGTATTTCTAACTGGGGATAAATTAAATCAAAACTCAAAATTAAATAATTCGTGGAAATTGGTAAGGAACAAAATAAGTATTATGACTCATACCCTATCTAACTTTTCACGGTATCTGGAAAACCTCTCTCTAAATCTCTCTCCTGCAAGGAGAAAGACTTTGAAATCCTGGTTGGGAAGTTAGATTTTCCGTGGACTTTTCCTCATGAAGTGAAAAGTCAGATACCCTGTGAGTAATGAAAAGTTAAAAAAGATACAGCAAAAAATAATTTAAATTTTATATTTTTTAAGTATTATTGGGGATGACAAATATAATTTGTGCCGTAGCCAGGCGGCTGTATCGAGTTTTCTCAGTAAATAACGTGAATGAAGCGGTTATAAAGAACTTATAAAAATCATATTAATTCTGCTTATTATAGTGGTCAAATCCGAATTTAAGTTTTAGAATCGAATCGTAATCAACTATACCGAACAAATTATAGTCTATCACCTATATAAACCCCCTGATGGCCAAAGAAATACCATCAGGGGGTATTAATTTGGGCATGAGGAATTGGGGTGAAATATTTCATACCCCCCTCTGCTCCCTGCTCCAAATCCCCAATCCCCAATCCCCAATCCCCAGTCCCCAGTCCCCAGTCCCTCACTCTATCGCCAGCCTAAAAACTTTAAGCTGGGGACAACTAGGTAATAACTTACTGCTAACCAAAAGCTAGTAAAGATACCGACGGAACTGAAAAAGGCTATGGGTAAGGATAATTCTGACCACAGGGGACGACTAGAAAATTGTAAGACAGTGGTGGGAAATCCTAAAATTAGCAATGCGGCAAAACCCATTGCTGCACCAAAGCCTCCGAGTATGGCATAAACTATGTGATGACTACGAAAACGTGTACTCAGTGCTAACAGAAAAACAGCGATCGCAGTTGCTGCTACTAAACCTTCACCGCGATCGCTAGTTGATGTGATAACTTGCCACAATAACCAGCCGAAGACGTAGCTGGTTGTACCCATCAATGAGGCTGTTAAAAACCGTCGTCGTTGACCAAAACACCCCGAAATCGTGAGTCCCCAGGCTGTCCCTAAGCCTGCGGCGGCAAATACTAAGATTTCTGCACCCACAGCAGGTTGAGATTTAGTAGCTAATTCGGGTAGCTGAGTAGAGATCAATTCAACGAAGCGATCGCCTAAGCTGGTGTGATATGCCAAAATAAAGCCAAAAATTGTGCCAGCACCAGCACCCAACCCTGTCAGTAGCATTGCCCAAATCGTAGATATACAAGCTGTGAAAATTTGGAATATTGTCTTAACTGTCCACAAACATATTTTGCGAGCAGTTTTACCAAAGTCGCCTAACGCTTGTTCCGTCGCTTGCACTAAAAGTTGAGATTGGTGAGCAACTTGGGTTAAAACTCGCTGGACACTGGTTTCTAGTGACGATGAAGATGGTTGAGTCATTTTGGCTAGCCGTTTTTGGATGATAGCAGCATTGGTTGGGCGCGATCGCACATCCTCATTTACCATCTCATCTAATAAATCTGCTAACTGGGGATTTACATTTACCCGATTCCGCCACTGCAAAACCCCTGTTTGCTGATCTTCCAAATCTGCGGGATACTTCCCTGTCAGCAATTCAATCATAGTTCGACCAAGGGCATAAAAATCAGCTTCTGGCCCGACGTTTCCCCCCGTCACCTGTTCTGGCGGACTGTAACCAGAAGAAAATAACCTTGTAGAACTAGATTCGTGACGCAGCCTTGCCGCTTTAACGTGTTTTGCTCCGCCAAAATCAATTAGCACCAATTGTTCCCAGCCAGTCCCCCCTTGATTTGGTAGTGCTGTCGACACAGGAGTCCGCAACATCAAATTTGAAGGTTTGATATCGCGATGAATAATTTGACGCTTATGCAATTCCTGTAAAATTTTTAGTGCTTGAATCAACCAGTTAACAACAACGTCCTCTGGACAACCTTGGGGATAATTTTCTAAAATCTCCCCCAGAGTAGGCCCGTTGATTTTTTCCATCACCAGACAAGCTAACTGGCGCGGCTTGGGATTAGTCAAATTAACCTGAAAATGTCCATCAGCTTCCACCTTCGGCACTCCCGGATGCCGCAAACTCACCAAAACCGCCGCCTCTTGCGTAAATAATTCCAGTGCCTTCGGTGACTCTTCCACCAAAACTTTCAGCACTTTTTCGCTTTGTGTGACTTCATCCCAGACTGTGTAAATTTGGGCGAATCCCCCCGCACCCAAGGGTTGTATCGGCACATAACGATCTAACATCTGTAGCACTGCGCCACAGCTGTTACAAAACTTGTTTCCCCAAGGTTGGGGATAGGGACGTTGACAGTCGGGATTTATGCAGTGAACTGCGTGAACCGCACTCTTACTGATGTGGGACACAACCGCTACATGACAAAGGCTGACTTCAGTTTAACGTAACGCGGAAGACCTCATCCTCTCTTGCAAGATGCGAACGTGAACAATTTATATTTATCGCTTCAAAAATCGCTGACGCATCCGCACGGCGAAACTATTCACCTCCGGTATTTTCAGAACTGAAACGATCGCCGCAAATACCAAAATCCCCACTAAACCAGATACGCACAACTGCAACAGTTGAATGATTAAACCCTGCGTACCCAATAACTTCTGAGTCCCCACCAAGGTAGCAAAGCTAGCCACTCCCGCCACCACACTACCAGCCGTCAACCCTAAAATTGGTACACTCCACTCACGTAACGGTAAACCATTGAGGCGGCGGTCAAGCAGCCATAACAGCATCAACATTGAACTACAATTTACACCGACTGTAGCTAACACCAAACCAGGCGCACCAAAAGGCTTTACCAAAATCCAGTCTAGGGAAGCATTCAATATGATATTAAAGGTACTAATACGGAAAGGTGTCTGTCCATCACCCAAAGCATAAAATACCCGTACCAAAACATCACGCCCCAAATACGCAAACATCCCAATCCCGTAGGAGATAAGCAGTGATGAAACTAACTGCGTAGCCTCCTGTTTAAAAGCACCACGTTCATACACCACCTGCACAATCGGCACAGATAACGCCACCATTAACGCCCCCAAAGGTAACATTGTCACAGCAGTTAGTAATAAACCCTGACGAATGCGTAACTTTAAGTCTGGCCAGTTTTCTGGTTCGGCAAGTTTGGCGAAAATGGGTAATAGGGGCAATAAAATTATATTAGAAATAATCCCCAAGGGAGTCTGTACTAATAAATTGGCATAGTTAAAACCAGCCGCCGCCCCCTGAATGGGACTAGCAAAATACAAGTCAGTCGCCACATTAATCGGCATCATCCCGGAAGAAACCGTTGCTGGAGTCATGATTCTAATGACTTCCTGAACTCCAGGGGATTTAAAATCAAACCTGAGCTTTAATGTACCGAGTCCTAACCGCCACTGTACAATTAACTGCACCACCCATTGAAGAATAGCCCCAGCTAAAGTTCCCCAAGCCAATACCATCCCACCGATGAGAGCGTATTCTGGCTTAATGATGTCTTTGCCATATTGCAAAGCCAACACACCAATACCAATCACCACCGTCACACTAGATAACAGGGGACTAATAGAAAGTAACCAATATTGATTAGCGGCGTTGAGAGTACCAAAACCAATGCCAATTAATCCGGCAAATAAAGCCATTGGGGCCATAATTTGCAGTTGTTCAATAGCGATCGCTCTAGTTTTGGCATCCAAACCATAACCGACAATATCAACAATATTATCTGCCAAGAAAATCTGCGCCACCGTCACCAACAACAGCACACCCCCCACCAAAGTAGTCACCGTTTCCACCAGTGGGGCGGCTTCCTCTTTTTTACGCTTGGCTAAAACACTGATAATCGCACTATGTAACGGCCCGTTCACACCCCCTAGTAATACCAATAAAAATCCAGGGATGACATAGGCGTAACTATAAGCAGTAGCAGCCGCACCGACACCAAAAGCAGCAGCTACTGCTTGCTGTCTGATTAAACCGAATATTTTACTAATTAACGTGGCTGCGGCAACAATGCCAGCAATCCCAGCGAAAGAACGAGAGGGTTTTTGGTCTTGATTGCTCACAAATAATACCCGACAACTCTTGCAGACTGCATACCTGACTAAATTAAACCGGAAATTTTCCAGTCTGTCAGGCTAATTTTACGTGAATTTTCTTCCGTGTGTATCACTAGCCAAAAATGGGAAATATAAAGATGTCCATATTTGAAATTGGTTATACCCCAAAAACCGTCTTGTATAGACGCGATAAATCGCGTCTTCAAACACCAATTATCTACTCAGTTTTTTACCAGTGTTCTTGAATAGAAACATAGAGTATAAAAATACTCATCATAAAATATACAAATTTTGCTCCTATGGAATCCCCTACAAATCATCTTTTATTATCCAGCACTCAACTACAAGAACAATTAGAGCAACAAAAAACCCTAGCCAGGGTAATTGGGAGAATTCGGGAATCTCTAGACTTAGAAACAATTCTCAAAATTACTGTCCAAGAAGTACGCCAGTTGTTAAATACTGACCGTGTTGCCGTTTTTCAATTTGACCCTCAACAAGACTGGGCAGGAGAATTTATTGCTGAAGATGTTGCACCAGATTGGGTATCAGCCATGTCAGCCAAAGTCTATGACCACTGCTTTGGCGAACAATTTGCGGCTCATTATCAACAGGGAAGAGTGCAAGCAGTTGCAGATATTTACGCTGCCGGACTAAGTGATTGTCATATAGAAATTCTCAGTAAATTTCAAGTACGTGCTAACCTGATTGTTCCTTTGTTAAGAGATCGGGATTTATGGGGATTAATTTGTATTCATCAGTGTAGGGAAACTCGCCAATGGCAAGAATCAGAAATTGAATTTATTCGCCAAATTGCTGACCATTTAACTATTGCTATTCAACAAGCCAAGCATCTCCAAGAAGTCCAATTACAAGCTGTAAAATTAGCGCAAGCAGCCCAGCGAGATCAAGTAATTTTTCAAATTGTTGATCAAATTCGCCCATCCCTAGATATTGAAACCATCTTTCACAGCACAACGCAAGAAATTCGGCAGTTACTCCAAGCTGACCGAGTGGCCATATTTCGCTTTAATCCTGATTGGAGTGGTAACTTTGTCGCAGAATCTTTCGCTGATGGGTGGACACCTTTGGTAAGTGTGTTACCTGTAATTAATGATACGTATTTACAACACAACCAAGGGGGACGTTACGCTCACAATGAGACATTTACTGCAAATGACATTTATCAAGCTGGATTAAGTGAATGTCATGTTGTCTTGTTGGAACAATTTCAGGCAAAAGCCTTTGCTACTGCGCCGATTCTTCAAGGTGATCAACTCTGGGGAGTTATCGCTGCTTACCAAAATTCTGCTTCTAGACAGTGGCAAGCTTATGAAATTGAATCTTTAAGTAAAATCGGTACACAAATTGGTGTAGCGTTGCGCCACCACGAGTTACTAGCACAAGCTCATTACCAAGCCGAACAACAAAAGACCTTAACTGGTGTAATTACTCGGATTCGCAAATCCCTAGATTTAGAGACTATCTTTCAGACTAGTGTCACCGAAGTCAGGCAAATGCTACAAGCAGACAGAGTAGCAATTTTCCAATTTGACCCTCAACAAGACTGGGCAGGAGAATTTATTTCGGAAGATGTAGCGACTGGTTGGAACTCAATCCTAGCTGCCAAAGTCTATGACCACTGTTTTGGGGAACAATTTGCAGCCAATTATCAACAAGGTCGGGTGCAGGCTGTGGCGGATATCTACGACGCACAATTGAGTGACTGTCATACTGAGATTCTGGGCAAATTTCAAGTCAGAGCTAATTTGGTAGTACCACTGGTGAAACAAGGTAATTTATGGGGTTTATTGTGCGTTCACCAATGCAACCAGCCCAGAATTTGGCAGCCTTCAGAAATTGAATTTGTCAGCCAAATTGCCGAAAACCTGGGAGTAGCCCTACAACATAACAAGCTGTTATTAGCAGCCCAATACCAAGCAGAGCAACAAAAGACATTAACTAGCGTCATTACCCGGATTCGTGAATCTCTAGATTTAGAGACAATTTTTCAAACTTCTGTCAGCGAGGTACGACAACTACTACAAGCTGATCGTGTGGGAGTCTTCCGTTTTGACAAGCAAACCAATTGGGAAGGAGAATTTGTCTATGAAGATGTAGCTGATGGCTGGAATTCGGCAATAGCTGAAAAAGTTTATGACTACTGCTTTGGTCAAAGCTTTGCCTCACTTTATACTCAAGGTCGAGTGAATGCGATCGCTGACATTTATCAAGGAAGTTTTCCAGCCTGCTACATCCACATTCTAGAACGATTTCAAGTGCGTGCCAATCTAGTTGCACCGCTTTTAAAAGAAGGTGAACTTTGGGGCTTACTCTGCATTCACCAATGTAAAGCCACGCGCCACTGGCAATCCTCAGAAATTGAATTTGTCAGCCAAATAGCCGAACAACTGGGAGTCGCTTTAAAACAGGATTCTTATTTAAAGCAAGTTCAAACCCAAGCCGTCCAGTTAGCAGAAGCTAACGAGAGAGAAAAAGCAATGGAGAGGCAAGAATTACTGGCTGCAACCATTGATAAAATTCGTCAGTCTCTTGATATCAAAACTATTTTTAGAACGACTACCCAAGCTGTCCGTGAGTTGTTAGAAGTAGAACGAGTCGCTATATATCGCTTTAACTCTGATTGGAGTGGTAAATTTGTGGCTGATTCCTTCAAAGATGGCTGGAAACCCATTACACAAATTCAACCAATAGTTTTAGAAACCTTTGAAGACACACACGAAGATGATAAGTTACCCCGCAATGAAACTTTTGTTCCCATTCGCCAAGGAGAACAATTATGGGGATTATTGGTGGCTTATCAAAACTCGCAACCCCGCTATTGGAAAGATGAAGAAACAAACTTATTAGCTCAAGTAGGTGTGCAGTTAGGAATTGCTATTCAGCAAGGAGAATTACTTGAACAAACCAAACGTCAAACTCTAGAACTTACTCAAGCTTTGTATGAATTAAAACAGACCCAATCTCGATTAATTCAGGGAGAGAAAATGGCAGGTTTAGGACAATTACTTGCTGGTGTCGCCCACGAAATTAACAATCCTGTCAGTTTTATTTTTGGTAATCTGATCCATTTAAATGAATATACGCAAGAACTTTTAAATGTATTGCAGCTCTACCGTCAACATGAGTCCAGATTTCCAGATATCCAAGCAAAAGCCAAAAAAATAGATTTAGAATTTATCATCGAAGACTTACCCAAAACGCTAGACTCGATGAAAATAGGTGCGGAAAGGATTAATCAGATTGTACTGTCCTTAAGAACTTTCTCTCGTACTGATGAAGCCGAATTGAAATCAGTAGATATTCATGAAGGATTAGATAGTACCTTGCTAATTTTAGGACATCGCCTCAAAAATAATAATCAACGCCCACCTATCGAACTTGTAAAAGAATACGGCAACTTACCTTTAATGGAATGCTACCCTGCACAACTTAATCAAGTATTTATGAATCTTATATGTAATAGCATTGACGCATTGGAGGAAAAATTTAAAACTATATGGCACAAGTATTTAGACTCATCAAAAAGCTGCCCCAAAGTACCTTTAACTATTTGGATCAGCACGAAAACTGTGGATAACCAAGTTACTATTAAAATAGCTGACAATGGTTTTGGAATACCAAAAGAATTAACTGCAAATATTTTTGACCCCTTCTTTACCACCAAAGAACCAGGTAAAGGTACAGGGTTAGGTTTGTCTATCAGCCATCAAATAGTTGTAGAAAAACACCACGGTCAAATCAAGTGTTTGTCCACCCCAGGAGAAGGAACAGAATTCTTAATTGAACTTCCCTGTCCTCTGAGTAAGTAGGTAGGTCGAATTAGATGTAGGATGGGTTAGCATAGAGCAAACCTTCCTACTTAAGTGAATATTTTTAGAGCAAGTTATTTTTACTCAGCGACAACCTAAACTCTCGCGTGTAGAAATACCAGTCAAAGAATTTACCCCATCGGCTTTTTTGCACATCAAAGATACTTGATAGCGGTCTATGATAGCGTCTGTAAAATCAGCCCCAGTAATATCAGCATCATAAAAACGGCTGCGAATTAAAGTAGCTTCCGTGAAAATGGCATTTTTTAAATTTGCACCATCTAAAGTCACCCGATCTACCAAAGCACCTGTTAAATTCGCGCCTTCTAAATTAGCTTTTAATAACACACCCTTAGTCAGAACAGCGTTAGTTAAATTTGCACCTTGGAAATTCGTACCCCGCATTTCCGCCGCCACAAAAATTACACCTTTTAAATCAGTGTTAGTAAAATCACGATTTTCCAGATTGGTATTGCTGTAATTAATTGTATTAACTTGAGCAAAAGCTGGCTTGGGATTGATGATGATCCAAAACCAAGCCAGCAGCAAAATTACAATCAAACTAAATAATCTCAGCCAAATCTTCTTCATCAATCCCAGTCCTGAGTTGCGTTAGCGGTAGCGCGGCGTTTAGCCGGTCTTGAGTTCCGAGTTAAAAATTAAGAGTGATAAGTGAATTATAGAGAATTCCTTCTTACTCAACACTCAACACTCAGCACTACTCACTACTCAGCACTCAGCACTACTCAGCACTCAGCACTACTCACTACTTCCAATCCTTCCCAATGCGGATTGTAATGTCTGATTCTAAGTCCCCTGTGGATTTAACCTCAACTAAACCCAATCCTAAGATTTTTTGGAGGTTAATTGCTGCCGAGCGATCGCCTCTTTGCACAATAATTTGGGTTTGGCGTTGGGTATCAGGCCAAGTTGGGACGGTGTAAATATTTGTAAAGCCTTTCTGTTTCAAGTAAGCAATAACTTTTTCAGTTAGCTGAGGTTGATTAGAAGCATTTTGAATAGCAATTTTGAGCTTAGAAACTGGTCGTGTATCTGGCTTCAGACCAGGTATATCTACGCCTACATAATTATTCAATAGATTTTGTTGTCCGTTCAGATTCAGCCAATAGCTATTAGGATCTTTACTAAATTTGCTGAATGTACCAGGTAACATGGCCATTTGGAAATTATCCCGTTCTAAGTTCACGGAAAAATTCACCAAAGCCATCATTTCTTCTATCTTCAAATTTGTATCAAAATATTTCCGCATCAGCCGGGTTAATTGGGGCAATCGGGGTAAGACTGTAGGACTAGTAAGCCTTCGCAGCAATGCGGTCACTAGTGCTTGTTGTCGTTGTACCCTAGGTAAATCCCCTAAACCTTCTTCTCGGTAACGAGCAAACACTTCTGCTTGTTCGCCGTTGAGAGTTTGCCAGCCACTAATTAAACTTATCGTTGAGCCACTGCTGGGGTCTTGATATGACATGGCTGTGGGGACAAAAACTTCTACCCCACCCAACTGATCAACTAATTGCCTTAAACCACTAGTAGAAATACGGATATAGCGGTCAATCCGGGCATTATTAAGAGTCCGACTGACTGTCCGTGCTGCTAAAACTGGCCCTCCTTTAGTATTAGCTTCAGACACCCTATTTAATCCCTGTTCTGGGATAGCAATCATGGTATCGCTAGGAATTGACAGTACCCGCATGGTTTTACTGCTGGGGTTGATTCTGGTTAGGAGCATGGTATCGCTATTGCCAGAAAAGCTTTCCGGTGAGCCATCGACTGCACCTTTAACTGGCTCAATCCCCATAATCAGAATATTCATTGGTTTAGATATCTGATATTGGGAAATTTTGCTCCACAGTTCCCCAGGTAGCGGCGTTTTTTGCTCATCTTGACCAGCAAATCCCAATTCTTCGTCTGTGCGGTCTAGGTTACTCCATAAAGGAGTCCAAAGTGCCAAAGTGGATACTAATAGACCAGACATAATGATGCCTAGCACAGATGTCAAAATCCACAATAACCAGCGAGGCATTGTCAAGCCCAACCGATCATACAGCTCATTGGGAATTGCCCCTACAGACAGGGCGACATTGCGAGAACTGTTAGCGGCTTCTTCTTGAGGGATGACTTCCAGATCGTCGGCTGCTGATGGCGGTATGACTTGATTATCTATACGTTGTAGTTGTGAAGGTCTGACCTCTAATTCTAAATTCGGTATTTGTTGAGGCGTGACTTGATTTTCTGACCATTGAACCTGTTTAATCACAATTATCTCCCCACTCATCCACTCCCTAAAAGTTATGTTAATGCAAGCCACCAAACTTGCCAGTGTCAGACCGCACTGTACACTTGAAATGTTCTAGCGTAGGTCTGTATGACAACATGAGTAGTTCTTTGTTCCCAGTAATCCTGGCAGGTGGTAAAGGTGAGCGTTTTTGGCCTCTTAGTCGCCAAGACCGACCCAAGCAATTTTTAAGTCTTGATGGTAGCTCTAGAAGTCTCTTACAAGCAACTGCCGATCGACTGCTTTCTTTTGCAGGTAGTTGGAATGACTTGTGGGTAATTACTTCTAGTCAGCTAGCTACAGGAGTGCGGCAACAATTACCAGAATTGTCATCTCTAAATTTGCTGGCTGAACCGCAAGGTAGAGATACTGCTGCTGCTGTTGCTTGGACAAGTTTGGAAATTCAAAAACGTTACGGAGACGACGCAATTATCGGCTTTTTTCCCTCTGACCACTGGATAGCTGACCCACAGGCGTTTAAACGCACATTAGATGCGGCTATCCAATTAGCGGCAAGCACACCAGCGATTGTCACGTTGGGTATTAAGCCTACCTTCCCATCAACTGGTTACGGCTACATTGAACAAGGCGAACACATTGGTAGCTTTAATGAGTTGCCAGCCTATCACGTCAACCGCTTTACTGAAAAGCCCAACCGTGAAACAGCAGAAACATTTCTGTCTACGGGAAGATTTAGCTGGAATAGCGGTATGTTCGTGTTTCGGGCTGGTGTTGTTCTCAAGGAACTGTATACCCATGCACCAGAAATTATTGAACAAATAGCACAAAAAGGCGTTGATGTCTATCCCCAATTGCCTAAAAAAAGTATAGACTATGCACTCATGGAAAAAACCAATCTAGCATATGTTTTACCAGCAGAATTTGGATGGGACGACTTAGGCGACTGGAATGCGATCGAACGCCTCATGAAAAAACCCGAAAATCCCAACGTGGAACTTGCTACCCATGTGGGTTTAGATACAAAGGGGGCGATTGTTTATGCTACTAACCCTGAGGATGTAGTTGTTACTATTGGTTTAGAGGACGTGGTAATTGTGCGCGATCGCAATGTCACCCTCATAGTTAATAAAGAACGCACCCAGGAAATTAAGCAAATCCTCAAAACCCTACAAAGCGATCCCCGATTTACCGACTTGCTATAACTCTTATTGTATAAAACTTAAAACCCCTGGCAGATGCGTAAAACTATTGCCCGTATTATAACTTGACTGTCTGTGCTGTCAAAAGGGCAGGGGGTTGGAGGGACAAAGAATACAAGGGAGACAAGAGAAAATTTTTTCTTAATCCCTTGTCTCCAATCCCCGTCTCTAAAAATTATTTAATTTTGAATTTTGAATTTTGAATTTTGAATTAATTTATCCCCCATCCCAAAATGTTCCTCACCTATACTGTTCCGCGCCAAAGAGAAATTATCGAAGTTGTTCTCCGCAATGGCTGGGATTATATGCGGCGGCTGTTGACAGGCGGCAAAGCTGATGAACCCCAGCTACCCACCCCGGCTGTATTGAAAAATATTTTGGTGGATTTGGGGCCTGTCTATGTCAAACTCGGTCAGCTACTTTCTACCCGACCGGATTTACTGAGTGCAGCTTATATTGAAGAACTCTCCACTCTCCAAGATGAAGTGCCGCCTGTACCTTGGGCAGAGATTGAAATAGTTATCCGCAAACAACTAAAACAACCCCTGGAAGAAACTTTCAAGCACATTAATAACGTCGCAGTAGCGGCGGGATCAATTGCTCAGACCCATCGCGCTACATTAATGGATGGTCGAGAAGTGGCTTTGAAGGTGCAACGTCCGGGGATTGATGTCACAGTTGTGCAAGATATCGCTTTAATTCAAGGGATTGCTGATTTGGTGGCGCGGACTGATTTTGGACAAAACTACGAAATCAAATCTATCGCTGAAGAATTTACCAAAGCTTTAGAGGCTGAATTAGATTTTACACGGGAAGCTGGTTTTACAGACCAACTGCGACGTAATTTATCGCACAGTCGTTGGTTTGATCCCCAACAAATTGTCGTTGCGGAAATTTATTGGCAATTAACTACAGAAAAATTAATGGTGATGGAGTGGCTAGACGGAGTGCCAATACTGTCAGCTAATTTAACCAACAACAGTGGTAAAGACCCGATCGCCGAACGCAAAGCCGTCACTACACTACTATTTCGCGCTTTCTTTCAACAGTTATATGTTGATGGTTTTTTTCATGCTGATCCCCATCCTGGTAATATCTTTTATCTGAGCGATGGCCGTGTTGCCTTGTTAGATTGTGGGATGGTAGGCAGACTTGATCCCCGGACGCAGCAGATATTGACAGAAATGCTGTTGGCAATTGTGGATTTAGATGCGGGGAGGTGCGCTCAACTGACTCTGCAATTGTCAGATTCTGCACAACCGGTGATTGTGGCGCGGTTAGAAAGTGATTATGACCGGATGCTGCGTAAATACCATAACGTCAGTTTGACGGAGATGAATTTTAGTCAAATCTTTTATGAAATTTTGCAAGTTGCCCGCAATAATAAAATTCGCTTACCCGGTAACATGGGCTTGTACGCCAAAACCTTGGCGAATTTAGAAGGGGTAGCGCGGACTTTTAATCCAGAGGTAAATTTATTTGAAGAAATACAGCCTTTAATTACAGACTTATTTCGACGGCAATTACTGGGCGATAATCCAGTGCGATCGCTCCTGAGAACAGCCTTAGATATTAAAAGTCTCTCTTTACAATCTCCCCGGCAAATCGAACTGTTATTAGACCGGGTAACATCGGAAACCCTACGCTGGAATTTCTCACTACACGGTTTAGACGGCGTGCGGCGGACAATGGACGATGCTGCTAACCGCCTTTCTTTTAGTATTCTAGTAGGTTCACTGATTATGGGTGCAGCAATTATTTCCAGCAAAGCCCAGACAACACAGCTATCTTTTGTCAGCAGCGTTTTGTTTGCAGCTGCCAGCTTATTGGGATTATGGCTGATTATTAGTATTTTGCGATCGGGTCGTTTGAAGTGACAGGTGACAGGTGACAGGTGACAGAGAACAGAAAAAAACTTCTTGAAGTTTTACCTAGTAGTTTGTCAAGAAATAATTAACGAATAGATATTTTGTAGAGACGGCGATTTATCGCGTCTCTCCAACCGTCAAAATAGGTTGGACACACCACTAGCTGCTGAAAAATCAAATAAGATTACTCTTTACCACACCGTGACAAGTGGTTTTAACATTTAGATATGTCAATCATCATTGCCGAAAACCTCAGTAAATCGTATCCAGTGGCGGTAAAAGAACCAGGAATTAAAGGCACAATCAACCACTTTTTCCGCCGCACCTACCGTTCTATCAACGCAGTTCAGGATGTTTCCTTTGAAATTACCCCAGGTGAAGTAGTAGGTTTCTTAGGGCCAAATGGTGCTGGTAAAACCACCACACTTAAAATGCTCACCGGACTTATTCACCCTTCTAGCGGTACAGTGAGGGTAGCTGGCTATGTACCCTTTTTGCGCCAAGCAGCATTTTTGCAAAAAATTACCTTGGTAATGGGGCAAAAACAACAACTACTCTGGGACTTACCCGCACTAGATTCTTTAAAAATTAACGCGGCTGTCTACGATATTCCTGATAAAGAATTTCATCGCCGGGTAGGGGAATTAACAGAAATGCTGGCTTTAGAAGGGAAACTTAACCAACCCGTGCGAAAACTCTCTTTGGGCGAACGCATGAAGGCAGAATTACTAGCAGCACTTCTACACCGTCCCCATGTATTGTTTTTAGATGAACCCACGCTAGGTTTAGATGTCAATGCTCAGGTAGCAGTACGGGATTTTTTGCGTGAGTACAATCAGCGTTATCAAGCAACTGTGCTGTTAACTAGCCATTACATGGCAGATATCACCGCTTTATGTGAACGAGTGTTGCTGATTCACCAAGGTAAACTCATGTATGACGGTAGCTTAGATAGACTGCTAGAACGTTTTGCTCCCTACCGAGAAGTTTACGTAGAGTTAGCCCAACCTCTATCCCTAGAAAAACTCACAGTCTATGGTGATGTGCAACATTTAGAAGGGCGTGCTGTGTGTTTCATGGTGCAACAAGAGGCACTTACCCGCACGGTGTCTCAGATTTTAACAGAATTGGAAGTCATAGATTTAAAAGTCACTGAACCGCCAGTTGAAGAAGTTATTGGACGCGTTTTTCAGGCGGGAATCGTGTAAAAAATTAACATTTAAACATTAAAATTTAAATGAAAAAAGTTATTAGAAAAGCTCTAACTTTACTTACAGTTTACTACGCCTATATGGTGGAGTATCGGGCAGAACTAATTTTATGGGTTCTATCTGGTTCTTTACCAATTATTCTCATGGGAGTTTGGATAAAAGCTTCGCAAGGTGGGCAGTTTGGTTTATCCTCTATTGACTTTGCCCGCTACTTCCTCACAGTTTTTGTGGTTAGACAAATATCTGTTGTCTGGGTAATTTTTGAATTTGAAAAGGAAGTTGTAGAAGGTAAATTGTCACCTAAATTATTACAACCTTTAGATCCTGTATGGCATCATGTCGCTTCCCATCTTTCTGAAAGGGTGGCTCGCATACCCTTTGCATTAATATTAATATCCCTGTTTTTTTTCCTGTATCCGCAGGCATTTTGGTTGCCGAATTTAGTCCAGTTAATTTTATTTACCTTGGCTGTTAGCTTGGCTTTCATTTTAAGGTTTGTTATTCAATACACCTTTGCTATGTTCGCATTTTGGACAGAAAGGGCTAATGCTATTGAAACTTTCTGGTTTTTATTTTATTTATTTTTATCTGGTTTAATTGCACCTTTAGAAGTATTTCCTCAACCTGTGAGAGAAATAGTTTTATTTACACCTTTTCCCTACTTAATTGATTTTCCTGCAAGTATTTTGGTCGGGCTACCTGTAGATTTAGCACGAGGATTTTGGTCACTACTAGGCTGGATATTTATATTTTTAGGTGCAAATCGCTGGTTATGGCGTGCGGGATTGAAAAGATATTCTGGAATGGGCGCATGAGTCAACTGCCCCAGCGACAAGGCTGACGAGGCTTGTAAGGGTTATCGCTGTTTTCAAACAGTTATTATCAGAGTAGAGCCAAGTCAAGCACACATCTTAATTATTCGCTGACATTGGTGAAGGTCAACAATGGTGACAGTGGTTGTTGTAATGAATACGCTTATTTCATTAATGCTGCTCTACGTAGCTTGGCGAGTGTGGCAACTAAAACAAAAGATAGCATTTATAGGCGATCGCCTCACGGAATACGAACGCTGCACCCATGACTTACTATATAAAGCACCGGAAAATATCTACCTAGGACAAAATAGCATTCAGCAATTACGCCAGAGTAACCAAGTTTTACAGTTGCAAATCCAACAAATAAGGCAAATTATCAGCATACTTTTGCTTGGACGGCAAACTTGGCGGCGTTATTTTCGTAAAATGGATTTCATCTCTAGAAAATAAGAGATGAAAGCAACAGTGATTGTTAAGGTATTGCCACAATAGATAAATTAGATAAAACCATTGAGGTTTTGCAAGGAAAGCAAACCCACCTAAAATGGGTGTAAGGAGAAAAAGAGTAAAAATGTCTAATAACCGTTCTGGAGTATTTATTGGTGGATTGATGTTAGGAGCTACTATCGGTGCTTTAGCAGGATTACTTGCAGCTCCACGCACAGGACGCGAAACTCGTAAAATTTTGAAAAAATCTGCCGATGCGATTCCTGAATTGGCAGAAGATTTATCAACAAGTGTACAAATTCAGGCTGACCGTCTTTCTGCCAGTGCCTTGCGAAATTGGGATGAAACTTTAGATAGACTGAGAGAAGCCATAGCTGCTGGTGTAGATGCTAGTGAGCGTGAAAGTCAAATCTTAAAACGTCAACAGGCTACCCCAGACTCAGACTCTTTCGCCCAAGACTTGGAACGCTCATAATGATGATGTTGATATTGATATAGCATATACAGCAGGTGTCGTTTTCATTAAGCACAAGAGTAGAGTAGACAAGGTAGCGGTTTTTATCCCAATGCCCAATGCCCATTTTGAATTTTAAATTTTGTATTTTTTATTATTGTGGTTGACCCCCTGTTTTGGTTGGGACTTTCTATTCTTCTAGTCGCTGTCAGTCTGACGGCTGTTTTAGTGGCGGCAATACCAGCTTTGCAGGAATTAGCAAGGGCAGCTCGCAGTGCCGAAAAGTTATTTGATATGCTATCGAGGGAATTGCCCCCTACCTTAGAAGCTATCCGCACTACAGGGATAGAAATTACAGATTTGACTGACGATGTTAGTCAAGGTGTTAAAAGTGCCGGTCAAGTCGTGAAACAAGTTGACCAAAGCCTAGAGGGCGCGAAAAAACAAGCTCAAAACCTGCAATTAAGTACGCGTAGTATTGTGGTGGGCGTAAAAACTGCCTGGAAAACCTTCACTCGTCAAAAAATCACAAAGCGCACAGTGGAACGGTTATCAATAACTGAACAATCTTCCCTCACAATCAGAGAAAGAGAAACACTCAAGTCAGAAACTCGCCGCTCTAAAGCAGAAGCCTACCGCGTTCATGACGGCTACAACGGTTCTTCTACTAGGCAGAACAGTCTTGATGATGAAGAATACTAAGGGGCTAGAGATGACATGTGACAGGTGACAGGTGACAGGTGACAGGTGACAGGTGACAGGTGACAGGTGAAAAGAAAGCAGGGGAAGCAGGGGAAGCAGGGGAAGCAGGGGAAGCAGGGGAAGCAGGGGGAGAAAAATACAATGCCCAATAATGCCCACTCACAACTCATCACTCACAACCGGCTAAACGCCGCGCTACCGCTAACAGCACTCATTACTCAGCACTCACAAAGAAGCTTTGCTTTATTGCCTAAGATTAGAGTAAAGTAAACAAGTGTAACAAAGTATCACTTTTCTAATACTCTTTTAAAGCAACTTGTTCACTTCTACTGTTGATATTTGTATAAAAACGTCCATGCAGTCCTGTTTTTGGCGACGAATCTTAGTATCTATTACAGTATTTTTCTTGGCTGGGTCACTGTGGGTTATGCACTCTTCCCCAGCTTTGGCTTACGACAATCCCGAATTGTTACCTAATTATTTCACTCCAGTTGTAGACTTAGCTAAAACTCTTCCTGACCCCCAAGAGGAAAAGCTAGTCGAGGAAATTTCGCAATTTGAGAATGATACTGGTTGGAAACTGCGGGTATTAACTCAATATGACCGCACTCCTGGTAGAGCAGTCATCAATTATTGGGGTTTGGATGATAAAAGTATTCTTTTGGTTGCAGACTCCCGTGGTGGGAACATCCTCAGCTTTAGTGTTGGTGATGCAGTTTATGAACTTCTCCCCCGCACTTTCTGGATAGAACTACAAACCCGCTTTGGTAATTTGTATTTTGTGCGGGATGAAGGGGAAGACCAAGCCATTTTACAAGCTTTAAATTCCGTAAAAGGCTGTTTACTCAAGGGGGGCTGCACCGTTGTTCCTGGTCTACCTAGGGAACAGTGGATTTTAACTTTAATTACTTCGGTTATTGGTGGGATTATTTGTGGATTTGCAGGTCAACCCCGCACCAAAGGACAAGTTTTTGCTTGGCAATGGGCGTTAATTTTCTCGCCATTGTGGGGTATTTTGTTCCTTGCTTTTGGTATTGGCCCAGTGGTAACACGCACTAGTGATTGGTTACCTTTAGTTCGGAATATCTCCGGTTTTCTTATTGGTGTGTTGGTTGCTTACTTGTCACCTGTTTTCAGTCGTCCATCTTCTAGTGCTGAGTCTTGAGAGTGCTGAGTAATGAGTGCTGAGTGAGTAATTCTTTAATTTTGAATTTTGAATTGATTAGTCACCTCTTACCTAGCGATCGCACTAGCTGATAAGCTGAAGGCTAGTTTCTCAGAATTGAATAGCAATGGAATGGCACGTAACCGATGCTCAAAGTCTAGCAATCATTGATGGTGAAATTGGTGATCATGTTTTCTCTCCGGCAGAATATGAAATTGTCCGGCGAGTAATTTATGCTACTGCTGACTTTGAGTACAAATCTTTAATTCGATTTTCTGAGCGGGCTTTGCAAGCTGGGGCTGCTGCATTAGCGGCACGTACTGCTATTGTGGTTGATGTGCCAATGGTGCAAACAGGTATTGCCTACGAAATTCAAAATACCTTTGCTAACCCGGTGTATTCTAGTACGGATACTTCAACCCGTCCCCAAACAGAAAAAACTAGTGCCGCTTGGGGTGTTGAAACTCTAGCCAAACGTTATCCAGAAGGCATATTTATTGTTGGTCAAGCCCAAACAGCATTAACAACACTGGTAGATTTAATTGAAGCCGAAGAAATTAACCCGGCTTTGCTGATTGCTACTCCGGTGGGATTTGTAGATGTAGATGATGCTAAAAGACGCTTGCAAGATTCCCTTGTCCCCAATATCACTATTGATAGCTGTAAAGGTAATGCAGTTGTTGCAGCTGCGATCGCTGATGGGCTGATAGACTTAGCATGGCAAGCCTATGGGCAGAATAGAATTGACTAATGACTAATGATTAATCGTGTTTTCTCCCATCGGGCATAATTGCATTTTGAAAATTCACGCCAATTAGGTTTGCACCAGTCAAATTTGCACCTCTGAGGTTAGCGTCTCTCAGATTCGCACCCGCCAAGTTAGCCTTTTTTAGATTTGCCCATCCCAAATCAGCACCAGTTAAGTCAGCTTCAGCTAAGTTAGCTCTAAATAAGTATGAACTACTCAAATGAGCTTTGTGGAGACGGGCTTTTTCTAGGTTAGCTTTGTAGAGATAAGCTCCTACTAAGTCTGCTGCATACAAGTTGGCTTCACTTAGATTAGTCTCTATTAAGTTAGCTTCAATCAGATTAGCAAAACAAAGATGAGCGCGGTTTAGCTGTGCTGCATCTAAATCAGCATCTCTTAAGTTAGCACCGGTGAAGTCAGTTCCAATCAGGTTAGCATTAACAATAGTAGCCCCCCTCAGATCCGCTTCACTCAAGTTAGAGCCAATGAGGGTAGTATGGCTCAGATTGGCTTGGGTAAGTATAGCCTGGCTCAAGTTCGCCACACTCAAATGAGCCGCACTTAGATTAGCTTCGCTAAGTTTGGCTTGATAAAGATTAGCACTACTGAGATTAGCATAGCTGAGGTTGGCACGCACGAGTAAAGCATGACTTAAATCAACTCTGCTAAAGTTTACTCCTTGGAGGTTTGCCCCTCGGAGGTTATGTTTTTGCAGGTTGGAGGTACTGAGGTCTGGTTCAATTTGGGGATTTGTTGTTCTCCACTCAATCCATTGGACTGCACCAGCTTGCAACAAAGCTAGATGCTCTATATTTGCCATTTGCTCTCCTTTCAGAAACTTCAAAAATTTAACTACAACTATCCTGCATCTAAGACGACTATCCGATTCTTCTCCTTCTACTCCCCCTACTCCCCCTACTCACTCAGCGATTGGTTATTTTTTTGGGAAGTCCCTTATTCCTGGCGACCAATCTGGGAACTATTCCGCCCAGCTACACTTTCAATTGCTGCTTTAGCACCAGCTGCACCTGCAAGGATATCGCGTTCGTATCCACCCAAGTAGAGCCGGCCAAAGCTCCCCACAGCTTGCACTTCCAAGATATTAATCATTGCTGCTTTTTCTGCTTCATTGGCAGCTAGGGCAGCATAAGCAGCAGGTTCAACTTCTAAGACATACAATGTTTGTCCAGCTAATAGTAGCTGTCCTCGGCGCGTCCGATTGATGAGTTGTGCTTGGTAAGCATCTATATTGCGGATAATCTGGCTAGAAACAACACGAGGTTTGAGACATTCCTCTTTTTTTACTCCCAACATCGCCAAAATAGCTTGACCGGCGGCTCGTGTTTCTCCTTGAGAACCGGAATGTATTTCTAATAGACCATATAATCTTTCCACTACCTGCACTCCAGGACGAACGGAGGCAGCTTTGAGAGCTACATCTGTAATCCGATTAATTTCGATGCCAGGAGAGATTTCAATCCATAGAGACGTATCACCTGGTAGTGGTAAGAAACCTGGGGCTACTGTTCCTATATATGCTGCGTGTTGTGGTTGCAGGCTGTCGAGAAATACGAAACTGCGTAGTTCTATTCCCAAGGTGATGCTCTCCAGTCATGAAGGTAAAGTTATATTTCGTATAGGTAACTTTAAATTACCACAAGCCTGGATACTGTCTGAGTTTTTCCGTGATTGATAGCAGGTGACAGGTGACAGGTGACAGGGGAAAGCAAGGGAAAGCAAGGGAAAGCAGGGGGAGAAGTTATTCACTGCGTGACGCTAGCGCGTAACTTGCTTTGCTCACTACCGCGCTTCCTTCTCTAAGAGGGGCTGCGCCGCAGGCTTTACGGAACACTGTGTGAACGCGTAGCGTATCCGTAGGGTTCACTCCGGAGGAGTACAGTTTTGAATTTTGACCCTTCACTTCGTTCGAGGGCAAGATTTTGAATTTTGAATTAATTTATATGCCCAATCCAAATTACGAATTACTCGTTTGCTTCGTTTTTACTATGAAGAAGTTCTGTGACTTTTTCCGCAGGTAGGGGTCTGTGGAAAAAGAAGCCCTGGACATCTTCACAGTTGATAGATTTTAAGAAATCCAATTCTTCTTGTTTTTCTACGCCTTCAGCGATGAGCTTTAACCCCAAACTTCTACCTAAAGTGACGATCGCCTTAACAATGTGGGCTACTCTAGTATCGGTTGTCAACTCTCGAATGAAGGAACTGTCAATTTTGAGGTTGTGGAGTGGTAAGAGTTGTAGGCGAGAGAGGGAGGAATGTCCTGTACCAAAATCATCAATGGAAAGATGAACACCCATCTTTTCTAAATCATACAAAACCTTTTTAGTGAAATCTATATCTTCAATAGCTGTTGATTCCGTAATTTCTAACTCTAAAAATTGTGGTTCTAATCCAGTTTCCGCTAAGGTTTGGGCAACAATAGATACTAATCTAGGCTGGCGAAATTGCTTAGGAGATAAATTCACTGCTATTGTTAAAGGAGGTAATCCGGCATTTTGCCAAGCTCGATTTTGAAGGCACGCTGTCCGTAATACCCATTCGCCAAGAGGAATAATTAATCCACTTTCTTCTGCTAAGGGAATAAAAATACTCGGTGCTACTACCCCCATATCTGGATGTTCCCAACGCAACAGTGCTTCCATCCCAGTAATTTTGTTGGTGTGAATATTTACTTGGGGCTGATAGTAAACTGTAAATTCTTGCCGTTCTAGAGCATAGCGTAAGTTTTTTTCTAGATTTAAAATATCGGGAGTTTTTGAACTTAAGGATGTTGTGTAATACTGATAATTGTTTCGCCCTTCATCTTTGGCATGATATAAAGCTGCATCTGCGTGTTGAATCAGAGTTTCAGCATCAGGACTATGCTCATCTAGCAAGGCGATGCCTAAGCTAGCACTTACGTAAAGTTCATGTCCTTCCAGATAAAAAACGCTCTCGAAAGAGTTTAAAATTCTCCAAGCTACCTGAGTCACTTCTTCTAGATAATTAATCCGGGGTAGGAGGATGGTAAATTCATCTCCTCCCCAACGGGCAACGGTGTCTCCACTTCTGAGGGATATTTCTAATCTTTGCGCTACACTTTGGAGCAGGCGATCGCCTAATGTATGACCTAATGTGTCATTAATCATTTTAAAGCGGTCAAGATCCAAAAACATCACTGCTAGACTTTCGCTATTACGTATGGCGTTGGCTAGGGCTTTAGCCAGTAGTTGATCGAATAGCAAGCGGTTGGGTAATCCCGTTAATAAATCATGGAGGGCTTGGTAGCGAATTTGTTCTTCTACCTGCTGACGATGCCAAGCACCACTGATACTAGCTGCCATTGTCAATAGTGTAGATTCTTCATGCTTAGACCAAATACGCTCTTGGGTACAATCTGCCAAGCCGAGATAGCCCCAAAACTTTTCTTCTAAACGCAGGGGTACTAATAGCAGGGATTGAATTCCATCTCGCATCAGAAGTTCGCTTTCACTGGGGAAAAAGTCTCTAGTCATGCCATTAATTGACTGTCCGTTAGACAGGATGGTGTACCAACGTGATAGAGCAGGCGAGTTATAAGGCTGATTTTGCCAGTGATGCCGAGAAGATTCCAGGGGGGAGCGAGTCCATTCACATTGCAGACTCACAGCTATTTCCCCTGTCAGAGGATGAAAATGGTTTTTAAATAAATAAGCGCGATCTGCATCGGCTGCTATACCTAACACAGCCAAAGCTTTTTCAATTCCTGTTTCATAATCCATTTCTACGAGCAAGTAATTAGCTGCTTCTGCTACTGCTTGTAGCAAGCGATCGCGTTGGTAAAGTTCCAGTTCAGCTTTTTTTTGCTCAGTAATATCTCTAGTAATATAAGTTCTAATTAAATCACTTTCTGGCAGAAAATGCACTGATTGTTCAAAAACTTCTTGACCAAATTTGATTTCCCGCACAAAAGAGTTAACTTTCTGTTTTTTTATCTCCGTTAGTATGCCTTCCAGAATAGGATGATGCTTTCCTAGTTCTCTTAATCGAGGAAATTTTAAAGTGGCGGCTGGATTCAGATAAATTAAATTACCCTCTAAATCTGTCTCAATAATGGGATTAGGAATGAGTTCTGGAAAAGAGGCTAGGCGAGCTAGTGCAGTGTCACTCGCTCCTTCAAAATCAGGATCTACTATTAAGGTTTGAAAGGGAGAAACAGGATGAGATTGGTCAGTCAGAAAATCAGATAGGTTTTCCGCATTGGCTGATTCATAAAAGGCTTGTTCGGAAAGGTTAGATATAGCGTAATACTTGGCCTGAGCTTGATTACTGCCGAAATGGATGATATCTCCATGTCTGAGATTATGGGAGATACATCTTTCTCCATTTACAATCAAACCATTAGTGCTTCCTTGTCCCTTGAAGTTACCATCAATAATCCGAAAGCCATATTGTTCAGTTCCTGGAACTGTTACCCGCAATAAAATTGCATGTTGTCTTGATACTGAGCGAGAAATAAGGACAATAGCATTGCCCTTATGCCGTCCTACAGAATATGTAGCTTCTTGCAGTAGGATAGTACGTTGTCCTTGCAAATCGTGGACAACCAATAGGTGGCGTATTTTTTCTCGCTCGTTACTAGTCATCGCCAGTCCTCACACTCTGATGTCTTTGAATCTTGAAACCTAAAAAATATGACGATTTCAACAAGTTTTAACTTTCAAATTTTAGAAAAGCTATTTGCTCAAAGCAACGACAATCTGTGAGGAAACCAGTGTTTTTTTCAATAGGCTACCGTATAGAAATTAAGATGCTCATTTGCTAGCTAGTCTTAATCATTATAAATCCTGATAAATCTTGTTAATTTTTTCCCTTGACAACAGCAATAAGGGGAAACTTAATTTTAAATTTTTCCTAACCATTCATGATACTATTAATAAAATAAATTATACACAGTATATTTACTACTTTTTAAGAATGAGTGTGATGATTCAAATACAAGTGTAGCCCCTGGCTGCAAGATTTTTTTAATATCACTGCGATGATATAAAATACAAATTTAGTTAGGTTTAATGTCAAAGCTTTTTCAGAAAAAATTGGCATAGATAAATTTGGGTTGCCTAGCTTAAGAGAAAATAATTAACCAAGACATTTATAACTTAGGATTTTTATTTTGGGTTGCTGAATTTATAGTTTGCTCAATTCGCTTCATCCTTGTCTCTGGACGTTTAGCATTGGCAATCCAAGAGAGGATATTTTTTTTAGTTGAGTTGCTGAAGGCTGTAAAATATTGGTTAGCGTCTGCATTTGCGGCTAATGCTTGCTGTAAATCATCGGGGATGATTAACGCTTCTATGGCATCTAAACTAGTCCATGAACCGTCTTGTTTGGCTACTGTAATTTTTGCCAAACCAGCTTCAGTCATCAAATTTTGCTCGATGAGTTCTGCGATATATTGCTTATTTAATTTTGACCAGACACTTTTCGATTTACGAGGTGTAAATATTTGCATATAACGGTCTGCATCTAAGGATTTAACTTTACTGTCAATCCAACCAAAACATAATGCTTCTTTAACGGCTTCACTATATTTAATGCTGGGTTTACCACTTTTTACTTTGTAATAAATTAGCCACATACCAATATAATTTTGATGGTTATTCTCCAACCATTCCCGCCATGCTTGGCGATTTGGGGCATGAAAAGTTTCTAGTTGGTTATCGAAGTTTGGCATAAAGTTTCCCACAGTCTTTGCACCCCACAGGTCAGTTCGCTCTTCTGACGGAGACGCTACACAAACAAGTCGGAAAAACCGCCCATGTTCAGTTGTGGGGAAATTGCGTCTTCAAAACTGGATTAAGATCATTGCGATCGCCTCTAGACTACCCAAGGGCAATTCCCTAAGCAATTGGCAATGTTAATAAAAACTCAGTTCCCATACCTAGTGTAGAGTTAACCGCGATCGCTCCTCCATGTTTCTCCACGATAATCTGCTGGGCGATCGCTAATCCTAAACCTGTTCCTTTGCCTACTCCTTTGGTGGTAAACAGGTGATCGAAAATTCGTGCTTTGACTTCTTCTGGTATTCCGTTCCCATTATCACTGATGGCAATTTTTACCTGTTCACCTGCAACCGTTGTCTGAATTGTAATTCGATTGGGGTTGGCTTCAATCTCAGCAACACTACATCCCTGATTCGATTCATCCAACGCATCGATCGCATTGGCCAGAATATTCATAAATACCTGATTTAATTGACCGGGAAAACATTTCACGTGGGGGATCTTGCCGTAGTCGGTGATAACTTCAATGGCTGGGCGGTGTTCGTTGGCTTTGAGGCGATGACGTAAAATCAGTAGGGTACTATCGATACCGTCATGCAGGTTAAAGGGCTGTTTTTGGTCGCTGTCGGCGCGGGAGAAAGTACGCAAACTCTTGCTGATAGCTTTGATGCGATCGCCTCCGTCTTTCATCGCCTTGATTAATTTGGGCAAATCTTCCCGCAGATATTCCAAGTCAATCGCCTCTAGTTCATCTTCAATTTCACTACCGGGGTGGGGAAATTTATCGAGGTAGAGGTCAATCACTCCCAACAGGTCGTTAATATATTCTTGGGCTGCACCAATATTACCGACAATGCAGCCAACGGGATTATTGATTTCGTGAGCAACGCCTGCAACTAAGTTACCTAAAGCAGACATTTTTTCGTTCTGCACCATTTGCACTTGCGCTTGCTGAAGATCCTCTAAGGTATGTTGCACCTGTTGATAGAGACGAGCATTTTCGAGGGCAATTACGGCTTGGCTAGAGAGGAATTTGAGAACGAGGAGGCGATCGCTCGTAAACACGTTACTCGTAACTTGATTTTCGAGGTACAAAATGCCGATTAAATTACCCTGATTAATTAACGGCAAACATAGCACGCTCTTGGGCTGATGCTGATGGAAATAATTGCTGATCACACCCGGTAGATCAGTTTTTAAATCATGGATGACGACTGTTTCTAAAGTATTTTTAACGTAGTGAATCAGCTTTACGGGAACGGTAGGGTTGTTTTCAAGCGGAGTGGATTGTAAGGTAGTTTGCTCGAAGTTAGCTATCACTCGTACTTGCCATTCGCCTTTATGAAACAGTATCAAACCACAGTAATCAGCCCCAGAATTTTCCAGCATTGTCTGAGTCAATGTTTGCAGTAACTTATCTAATTGAATGGTGCTGGAGAGTGCCTGAGATACTTGCAGAAGCGCAGTAAAATCGAGCATATGGTTGATGTTAGTGCTAGAGGAACTCTGGTTACGGGTGGAGTGGCGATCGTAAGCAGAAGTAGAAATGCTAGTGAAGGTATCTAAAATGCTAAAGGGCTGAATAACTGGTTGTAGTATGGGGCGCAGTAGTTGAGGATAACGGGTTTCTAAATCATCAGTTTTGGCGAGGCTACCCCAATGAGCGTAATAGTAATAGGCTTCCTGCATATAGCCTGCGGCAACTTTTTCTTTGCCCCAGTTGAGGTAGAATTTAGCTGCAAGTTCGTTAGCTAGAGCTGCTTCTTGGATGTAACCGTTGGTTTTGGCAAGGGCGATCGCTTGGTCATATAATTCTATTGCAGCTATTTTGTCCTCTAAAACTCGATGTTTTTCAGCTGCAACTAAATAGAATTTATGTTGATAATTTAGGGGAGCATGACCTGCCCATGTTTGCATTTTTTGTTGATTGTTTGTAATCTTATCTAAGTAATTAGATTGTTGATGGCTATCTAGTTTTGGATACACAGAAAGCATACTCAGAGATTGATAAAAATTCTTTAATGGCACAATCAATAAACCAGCCGCTCCCTGTTCATACTCTTCAAATAGACTGGCGTATTCAATAGCTTGTTGATCTGCGCCAAATAAATAAGCTAAAAATGATTTAGCTAGATAAACATAACAAATTCCGTTGGTGTTGCGACTTTTAATTAAAGAAGGGAGAGTAACTGTTTCGTCAAAAGATTCACCAACTAGCATTTGAGGATCATCAGCCTTAGCTCTTAAATTCATGACAGTTTGTCGCCATGTATTACCCCAAATTAAAGATACATCTTGTTTGATATCCTGCATCAAAGAGCAATACTTATTGGCTTCAGATTCAGCAAATTCTAGATTTTCACCTGTCCAAAATAAAAATTGAGCATAACAATTGGCACAATAACCAACATATTCCAAATCACCAGTTTCTAATCCACTCTTAAGACCTTCTAAGAATATGTCTAAAGTGGAGTTAATGTCATCTTGCCAATGTTTAATAAATAGCCCAAAAGTCAAATAAACTTTGCTTTTCAGTTCTTTGGCATTAAATTTATCCAAAATTGTCATAGCTAGCTGGCCGAATTGATAGCCATCTGTAATTTCTGCCGATGCACATAAGAATAATCCATAAAGACTGTAGGCGATCGCAGATTGAGGAGAGTTACCATATTGAATACAGATATTCACCATCGTGAATATCTTTAAAGGTAACAGCATCGGTTTGGCAAGATAAATCGGGGCAAACAAACCACATAAAATCCTTAAAGCTGCGCCTTGCTGTAAATCACTCAGTTCGGGTAAATTCACTAAGTCTTCAATCAAACGTTCCCCAAATAGCGACTTCAATCGACCATGTTCAGCGATGATGGTTTCCATATCTCCATCTTCGGGAAAATCAATACCTAGTAGTCCTAAAACTTCTCTACCGATATTAATCGCTTCTATGAGTTTGTTTTGAGCAGTATAAGCTTGAATTTGAATTTCGTAAGCTTTAATTTTATCTAAGGTATGTTTAGCGTGTACAAGTATTTCTTTAACTAGAAATTCGGAAGTAGGAAAATTCGTGTTTAAATATGCCGATTCTGCTACCAAATTATACAAACTCAGGGTGAGTTCATATTGATTTTGCCAACTATCAGATTCTAGGAGCTTTATTGCCGTATTTAAATAATCGACAGCAACGACATAAGCAGTAGCAACTTTAGCTTTACGTCCAGCTATTAAATTTAACTTAACTAGCTGCTCTTTTTGCTCTGCTTCAGTGAAATAATCAATACCTACATTTAACTGATTAACAATATCAAAAATACGATTTTCTAATTCTGCTTCCGGAGTGGAATTTAAAAGTAGCTGACCAATTCTTAAATGAGTTGCTTTTTTTTGCTCTTGGGGAATTAGGGAATAAGCCGCTTGTTGGACACGATCATGTAAAAACTGATAACTGACTGTAACGTGGCGATGACCGACCGACGATCGGAGACTATCGCCTGGTATTTGATGTGAGCTAGATTGAAAAAACTTATATGTTTCACCAATGGGCAGAATTAACTCTTCTTGCAATGCCTTCCACAAGATTGTAGCCGTTTCTGCCTGAGATAGTTCAGACACGATCGCCAACGTATTTAAATCAAATTGATTACCAATACAAGCTGCTAACTTCAAGATATCCTGAGTATCTGGCGGCAGTTTTTGTAACTGCAATGCCATAAACTCGACTACATCATCTGTCAACGCCGCTTCTTGCACCTGGACAATATTACACTGCCAATGTCCGGCTGCTAAGTGAAAATAAATCAGTCCATCCTGATGCAATGCCTTAAGAAATTGCGTGGCAAAAAAGGGATTACCCTGGGTTTTCTGCTCCACCAATTTTGTCAAAGGTTGCGCTAATGTTTCTGTACAATTGAGGGTATCGGCAATCAGTTGATTGAGACTGGTTTGGCTCAATGGTTGTAGAGTGATTGTGTTCAACTTTGCGCCTGTTTTCTGAATTGCCTCCAGGGTCAACATCAACGGATGTGCAGCAAATACTTCATGATCACGATATGCCCCAATCAGTAGTAAATAGCCTGTTTTTGACTCCGCCATTAATCCTTGTATGAAGTTAAGGGAGGCGGAGTCTGCCCATTGTAAATCATCCAAGAATATGACTAAAGGATGCTCAGGTGTCGTGAAAATGTGAATAAACTTCTGGAATAGCAATTTAAACCGATTTTGTGCCGCATTCCCAGATAACTCTAGTGCGGGGGGTTGTTGCCCAATCACCCGTTCTAATTCGGGAATCACGTCAATGATGACTTGTCCATTTTCGCCTACAGCCTCTAAAAGCTGGGTTTTCCAAGTCTGCAATTGCTCATCACTTTCACTCAACAATTGCCCCATCAAATCGCGGAATGCTTGCACAAAAGCCGAGAAGGGAGTGCTGCGATTAAATTGGTCAAACTTGCCTTTGACGAAATAGCCCCGTTTCTCGACGATGGGCTTATGAACTTCATTAACTACAGCAGTTTTCCCAATCCCAGAGAAACCAGCAACTAGCATTAGTTCTGATGTACCGTTGCTGACGCGATCAAATGCTTGGAGTAGTGTAGTAACTTCCTCCTCCCGACCATAGAGTTTTTCAGGTATCAAGAAGCGATCGCACACATCCCGCGTTGCAATCTCAAATTTCTCAATTATGCCTGTTTTTTGCAGTTGATGGAGACAAGTTACCAAATCATGCTGCAAACCCAATGCACTTTGATAACGATCCTCGGCGTTCTTGGCCATTAATTTCGCCACGATTTGTCCCATCACCAAGGGAAGTTCTGGCTGCAATTCACACACCAAGGGTGCAGGTTTAGCAATGTGACAATGCACTAGTTCCAAGGGATCATCTGATGGAAATGGTAACTTTCCTGTTAACAGTTCAAACAACGTCACACCCAAAGCATAAAAATCACTCCGATAATCTATCCCTCGGTTCATCCGTCCGGTTTGTTCGGGTGCAAGATAGGCGAGTGTCCCTTCTAAGACATTAGGGTGTTTAACTGCTTCAGTTTCCTTGGGTAGCAGTGAGGCGATGCTGAAATCAATCAGCTTAATTTCTTTGGTATGAGGATGAATGAGCAGGTTGGCGGGTTTGATGTCTTTGTGGATGACGCGGTGTTGATAGAGATCATGGAGAATATTTGTCAGTTGGATGGCGATCGCTAATATGTCTCCCAAAGACAAAGGGTGGGCTTGACTATATGCTCGCAGTGATACACCACCAAAATCTTCCATCACCAAGGCGTAGCTGTTACCATAGGTTTCTAGAGAATTTGGGCGGACAATACCGGGAATATACAGATTTTTAGCGATCGTGTATTGATTGCGAAACTGCAATAGTTCACTGAAGCTAGGATAGTCCCGCCGGAGTAGCTTAATCACCACAGGTTGCTCTGAATTATCTGCCAGTCGTATTCCACGATAGACAAGCGTTTTAGAGCCGTGATAAAGCTGCTCAATCAACTGATATCCAGACAGCAAAACGGTTGTATCTACGGTTGTATTCATGGACAACGACCTCATCTTACAGGTTAAACTGCATAGGATATATTAATGCTTAGTATGCCCATAATTTGATTAGGTCTAACGTTGTCTATCATCAAACAAGGCGAAGCAAAGAATGGTGTTCCTAATTAATAGGACGATTTTTACCTCACGTATACTGCTTCGCAGAATCCGCAGGATATAGGCAAAGAATAAAAGAATGATCCGCCGAAAGAGGATGAACACAGCGAAGAGTTTACTGTGAAACCTGGGTCAATTCTTGTAGTAGTGAATCTGCTTTTTTGATAGATGGTAAATCAAGTTTGTGTTGTGGTAACATCTGGGCATAGCGGTTATTCAGAAAGTTATTGAGTTTTCTATCCCACTTTTTTAATAATCTTTTTAATGGCTTATTTTCATTGCCAAAGCTGAGTTGACGAACTAAAGATTTAATAATCGTTGGATTAAATAGGATAACTCGGATGAACCTTACCTGTATAATTCTTAGGTAAACCATTCACAGGATAAATATAAACCTCATGTCCACGGTCAATCAAACCCGTAATTTGATGAAGAATAAAAGCCTCAGATAAAACAGGAAACCGCCAAACAATAAAAACCACCTTCATAGTAAAACCTCCGCGTCAATCCGCGTCAGCTAAACTCTTATGTATGAGTCATTTTGCTATTTTTGCCAAAATTTTTGTAGGTTCTTATTTTGGCAAAGGTGTTGCCTGAGATAACTGCCAAAGTTGGATGGAATAACACAGATGGTTTTCAAAAATAGCTCGTGCTGCTAATCCCTCAGCAATTGGCTTTTCTAGCCAACGGTTAAACGCCCAACGACCGAGTGCGTGTAATGGTGGGAGTGCGATCGCCACAACATCAGCAATATATTTAACTGTAGTCAGCCCAAAAGTACGGAAATTATCAACACACAAGTCAATCGTTGGTGCAATATGGGCTGAAATGTCTTCAGTCTTGATTAACTTAAATCCAGCCTGTTCTAACGCCGCTTGGAGTTCGCCGGTGACATGACAATTAGAAAAAATACCTTCTCGGTATTCGGCATCAAAACGCATCATATCTGCAAGCAGCAGGTAGCCACCACTATCCAATAAACGAGCCGCACCTTGAGCTAAATCGAGAGCAGCAATATATTGACTGCTTTCGCTAAACAAAATGAGGTCGTAGGAGTTTGAGGTGTGAAAATCTTCAAATCTCGTTAAGTAGAAAGGTACTTGGCCATTGGTATTTTGAATAAAAATCTCTTGCTGGAGTGCATCAGGTGCTAATCCCTCAACAATGAAACCGCGATCGCACAAATACGCTGCATTACCACCAATCCCACAGCCGACATCCAGCACAGTTTTTACACCCTCTGGGATAAAACTCAAAAGTTTAGCTGTATATGCTGACTGCGCCACACGCAGGCGAGTCAGAGTTAATTCTTCACCGCTTCTAGGTAGTGGCTCCCAATACCCGTAATGAAGATAGGAAGAACCTGTAAGCCCCATATAGTAATCTATCGCTGCATTTTGGTAGCGAGTCGCTTTTGGAATATTGATGAGTTTTGGTTTTTGCATTTATAAATTGGTAGAAACAGTTACACATTCATGCTTAATATTCCAAGCGATATCAGTTTGTTAATTTTGTCGTTTGATTAACTAACGTATTACTGGAAATTTCTGCGTAATACTAAATTTGGCGTTGCATAAATGCGGGATGAATTAGTTAAATACAGGTATTTCTCTATACTTCAAGTAATGAAGTAATAATCTAATGTAGTAGATCCTAATTCATCCCTCTATTATGCAACGCCTTACCCCGATACCAGGCTTAACTTTGAATTTGGCATCGACAAGCTTTTAGATTATCAAAATAATTGGACAGAATTAGAAGCCAATGACAACCCATTTGCAACTGTAGTCATGGCGCATTTAAAAACGCAGCAAACAAGTAAAAAGCGAGGAGAACGTAAAACTTGGAAATTTAGCTTAATTCGCAGATTGTATGAATTAGGATTACAGGAGAGGGATATTCTTAACCTGTACCGATTTATTGATTTGGTTATGATTTTACCAAAAGCTTTGGAAGCAGAATTTCGGCAAGAGTTAAAGCAATTTGAGCAGGAGCGGACTATGAGCTACATTACCACAGACTGAGGTAGTTTGTGATGGAAATAAAGAATTGTATTAGCTAACTCGTTTTTAACACCGTATGGTTTTTATCTACTAAAAATAGGTCAGGTTGAAAGTTAATTGCGGCTGAGAGAATTAATTGCGATCGCAATTTCACTATCTCTTCAATGCCCATGCCCAGGTACTTTACCAGTGAAGTTGGAATACATCTGCCAGAAACATCCGGTTGATGTTCTGTTGCTGATACATATAATTACTGATTTACATAAGTTCTTTATGAAACTTGTATGAGAAACTTTTCATCAAGCTGTTAAGCATACTTAACAGTATTTTCCCAGTTCAAACCAGGGGTAATCACTATTTGTCTATGAAGCGAATAGGCGAGATTAGACCTCTGGTGCTGGTTTCATGAGAAATTTCTCATATTTTCTTAATTACCTTCTCATAAAGATTTGATTAAACTTGATTTAATTCAAAGTTAAATAAGACTCAGTATTAATTCACTCGTACCCAGGAGATAAGCCGATTAAAAGAGTAAAAATGAAGTTAAATAGATAGTAACCTAATAATCTTATGTTTAACACGCAATTTAATCGATTTTTGCCATATTTCTGATACTTAAGCCGTTGATTAATCAAATCACTATTGCTACTCCTCTTCACATTTGTATCCACAAACTAAGTATTTATACTAAGTGGCTGATAGCAATTCCCACTGAGGTGAGGTACACCAACAAAAAATTAACCGCCGATAGAAGAGGATAAACGCAGCGAAAAGTATGATTAGGGTTTTCTTAGAGTCGTTAGTTTATTGGCAAAATTTTGAATTTTCTCAACTCCATAAATATGGTATGTTCTGATGAACAACTTGTTACCCCATTCTGGAGAAATCACCAGAACATCGGCTAGTATCGTGTCTTCGGAGGCTAGTAGTTTATCTAGTAATACTCGTAAGTGGCGCATTGCTTTATATTCCCACGACACAATGGGGCTAGGACACAAACGCCGTAATTTGTTGATTGCTCAAACTTTAGGATTTTCACCCCTACAAACCGATATTTTAATGATTAGTGGCATTCAAGATGCCAGCAATCTACCAACACCACCAGGGGTAGATTGTTTGACCCTTCCTGCTTTGCATAAAAACATTGATGGGCAATATCAGGCACGAAAATTGAATCTATCATTGCAGGAAATTATTACACTGCGATCGCAAGTTATCCTTACCACTATCAAAACCTTTAAACCTGATATTTTCATTGTGGATAATGTACCGCGAGGAGCAGTCAGAGAGCTAGACCCCACCTTAGATTACTTGCGTAGGGAAGGGAAAACTCACTGCATTCTAGGTTTGCGGGATATCTTAGATGAACCTGCTTCCGTGCGTCGAGATTGGAAACGAGCCGCTAACGAAGAGGCGATTCAAACCTATTATGATCAAGTTTGGGTATATAGCGATCGCAACATCTATGACCTAGCCAAAGAATATCGCTTCCACCCCAAAACCGTTGCTAAATTCCGCTACACAGGCTATCTTGACCAACGTAGCCGCCTCAAACATCTGAATTTAGACACCGTTCAATCATTTAAAGCCCTCAATCTACCATCTGAACGCTTAGTATTATGCTTAGTAGGCGGGGGACAAGACGGAGCGATGTTAGCCGAAACATTTGCCCATGCTGAACTACCACCAGACATGAACGGTATTATCTTAACAGGCCCCTTCATGCCGAGAGAAATACGGCAAAAACTTCAAAACTACGCAGCACAACGCCACAACTTGCGCGTATTGGAATATTTAGCCGAGCCGACAATGTTACTACACCAAGCCGAGCGCGTGATTGCGATGGGTGGTTACAATACCACTTGTGAATTGTTGTCATTTGGCAAGCGATCGCTCATTTTACCTCGTGTCAAACCCCGAAAAGAACAATTAATTCGGGCTGAACGGTTAAAAGAACTAGGCTTAATTGATTTCCTGCACCCAGATCAATTAACATCAGCTGCATTAACCAACTGGTTAAAACTTGACATTGAGCCACCTCCAGTCCGTAAATTCCTCGATCTCAAAGGACTAACCCGCATTCCCCAATTCGTCAATGAAATCCTTATGTCTACTCATCAAGCATCCCCACAAGCAAAAGCTTCTTGAACAGTCATTTGTCAAACGCAAAAATCCCACCTCCTCAATTACGAATTACGAATTACGAATTATGTCCATGCGTGTCGCTTATGTTCTCAAACGTTATCCCCGCTATTCTGAAACCTTTGTTGTTAATGAAATTTTGGCTCATGAAGCGGCTGGCATAGATATAAAAATTTTCGCTTTAAGACCACCATCAGACACGCACTTTCAAAATATTATTTCCCAGGTGCGTGCGCCTGTCACTTACATTCGTAAGCCACTTCAAGGACGGGTGAGCGATTCCCTCAATAGTCTCGCACCTACAGCCGCTAGCTATTTTTGGGCGGAACTACAAGAAGCAAGTCAAGTTATCCCTGATTTTTGGTCAAAATTGGCATTTGCTCAAGGTGAGAAAGCTAGCACTGTCTACCAAGCTGCATGGTTAGCACGAGAAGTAAAACTCAAAGGTATCACGCATTTACACGCTCATTTCGGCACTGTAGCCACTAGCGTAGCTCGCCTAGCATCCCACTTTACAGGCGTTCCCTATACTTTCACCGCTCATGCTAAAGATATCTTTCATGAAAGCGTGGAATTTGCGGATATGGAACGTAAGCTAAAGGATGCAGCTAGTATAGTGACTGTCAGTGACTATAATCTCAAATATCTGGAGAAAATATACAATTTAGCTGCAAACCAAGTTCAACGCATCTATAACGGGTTAGATTTGCGACAGTTACAATATTCTTCTCCGGCTGAACGTCCACCATTAATTATCTCAGTTGGTCGGTTAATCGAGAAGAAAGGGCTATCTACTTTAATAGATGCTTGCGCGATTCTCAAGCAGAAAAATTATGAGTTTCAGTGTCAAATCGTCGGTACTGGTGCTTTAGAATCAACTTTGCGGCAGCAGATTCAGGATTTAGGATTGCAATCTTGTGTGCAAATTGTCGGTGCGCGTCCCCAAAATGAGGTGTTTCAATTAGTACAACAGGCGGCTGTGTTTGCTGCGCCTTATGTGATTGGTAAAGATGGTAATCGTGATGGTTTACCTACGGTTTTACTAGAAGCGATGGCTCTGGGAACTCCCTGTGTTAGTACGGGGGTGACGGGTATCCCTGAAGTGGTGCGTGATGGGGAGACTGGGTTGATTGTAGGGCAATATGATGCGGAGGAATTAGCCAATGCTCTTGGGCAACTTCTGAAAGATCCGGCTTTGCGGGTGAGGTTGTCTACTCAGGCTAGGGAGTTGATTGAGTCGGAGTTTGATATTTGTCGTAATACGGCGGTTTTGAGGGAGTTATTTTTCACGCAGAGACGCGGAGGCGCGGAGGAGGTATGAAGGTGAGAGTTGCTTATGTTTGTGCTGATGCGGGGATTCCTGTTTTTGGACAGAAGGGTTGCTCTATTCATGTGCAGGAGGTGATCCGGGCTTTAAAAGGGCAAGGTGGACAAGTTACATTGTTTGCTACTCGGATTGGGGGAGAGTTACCGGCAGATTTGGCTGATGTGGTGGTGCATCAACTTCCACCTGTTCCTAAGTTAGAACGGGCGATGCGTGAGCAGGTTGCTTTGGGGATGAATCCTGATTTACGGTTGAGTTTGGAGAAGTTTGGCTCTTTTGATTTGATTTATGAGCGTTATTCTCTCTGGAGTTATGGCGCGATGGAATATGCCCAAGCGATGGGTGTTCCTGGTTTGTTGGAGGTTAATTCGCCTCTGATTATCGAACAGGCACAGCATCGGGGTTTGATTGATCTTGATGGTGCGGAAGCGGTGGCGCGTCGGGTATTTTCAGCCGCGACAGCATTGATTGCTGTTTCCGATGCGGTGAAAAGTTACTTGCTGGATTATGTGGATGGTAGCAAGGTTCATGTGATTCCTAATGGTGTTAATCCTCATCGCTTTTCTAATCTGCGTTCTGCAAGTCAATCAGATAGTTTTACAGTGGGATTTGTCGGAAGTTTGAAACCTTGGCATGGATTGCCCATCCTGACGGAAGCTTTTAGTCTACTGCATCAACGTGTTCCCAACGCCAAACTCTTGATTGTTGGTGATGGCCCGGAACGGGAAACTCTGGAAGTTGAATTAGTTGCACGGGGATTAGATGTTCATACTCAATTTACAGGTGCGGTGAATCCTGATGAAATTCCCCAATTATTAGCTGCAATGGATGTGGCTGTTGCACCCTACGCCGCACAATCTGATTTTTACTTCTCGCCGTTGAAAGTGTATGAATATATGGCGGCTGGTTTACCTGTAGTTGTTAGTCAGATTGGACAATTGACAGACTTGATTGATCCGGGGGTGAATGGTATGCTTTGCCCTCCTGGTGATGCGATCGCCTTAGCAGACGCATTAGAACAATTATGGCGATCGCCTAATCTGCGTCACAGTTTAGGAGAAGCGGCGCGAGAAACCGTGATAGCTCATCATACTTGGGATGCGATAGCTCAACAAATTCTGCATATAGCGTCTCCATTATCGGTGGAGGTGAAACGATAAATGCCAAAACCCAAAAAATTAGCTGTTCCCGGTTTGTGGGGAGTGTTGGCTTATTTCTGGCCTGATATTCGTCCCCAGTATGGACTACTTTTGGTTTCGGCGATCGCTTTAATTGCAGATGTCGGACTCCGGGTATTAGAACCTTGGCCGCTCAAGTTTGTCTTTGATTACGTTCTGCTGCGTGGCGAAAGGCTCAATAGTATTCCCTTGATTGCTAGTCTAGAACCAATCACATTACTGACACTCTCAGCCGTTGCAGTCTTACTGATCACAGGTTTACGCGCCCTGGCTGCCTATTGGAGTACCGTGGGATTAGCCATAGTCGGTAGCCGAGTCATGGCGAAGGTGCGGAATCATTTATATTGTCATCTGCAAAATTTATCTTTGGCTTATCACACCAAAGCCCGTAGCGGTGATTTAATTATCCGTGTCAGTAGCGATGCTAGCCGTCTCCAAGAGATTATGATTACGGCAGCATTACCGCTAGTAGTCAGCATTCTCTCTCTATTTGGCATGATTGGGGTGATGTTTTGGATGAATCGCAGCCTCACCCTGCTATCACTCATCACACTACCGTTCTTTTGGCTAGTTTCTAACCGACTCAGTCAGCGCATCAAAGATTCCTCATTAAAGCAACGTCAACAAGAGGGTGCTGTAGCAGCGACGGCGGCTGAGTCTATTGCAGCGATTAAATTAGTGAAAGCCCTCTCCCTACAGGATGCTTTTGCACGGGTATTTGCTCAACAAAATCAGAGTAGTTTGAAAGAAAGCGTCAAAACTCAACGACTGGCGGCTCACTTGGAACGTACCGTTGATGCGGTGATTGCAATGGGAACAGCGATCGTTTTATGGTATGGCTCTTGGTTGGCGTTAAGAGATGCTCTAACCCCTGGAGATGTGCTGGTATTCCTTACCTACCTGAAGAACGCCTTTAAGCCAGTGCAGAACTTCGCTAAGTACACTGGACGACTAGCTAAAGCGGCGGCTTCTGGTGAGCGTATTTTAGATGTGTTAAATCAAAAACCTGATATTAGTGATTCACCGGATGCCTTCCCCGCCACAATTTTCCGGGGTGCGGTGCGTTTTGATCACGTCCACTTTGCCTATGACTCAGGACGCGTTCTACTAGAAGACATCAATTTAGACATTCAATCGGGACAGCAAATAGCGATCGTGGGGACTTCTGGTGGTGGTAAATCGACGTTAGTAAGTTTATTATTACGGCTTTATGATCCCACCTCTGGGCGGGTGATGATTGATGGGCGGGATATTCGAGAATATACATTGGCATCATTCCGTTCCCAAATTAGTGTAGTTTTGCAAGATAGTCTGTTATTTGCTGCAAGTATTAGAGAAAACATTGCTTACGGGATTGCTGGGGTGTCTGATGCGGAAATTGAAGAGGCGGCGCGTTTAGCTCATGCTCATGATTTTATCCAAGCTTTACCGCAAGGATATGACACCCTGGTGGGGGAAAGAGGCGCAACTCTTTCGGGGGGACAAAGACAACGGATTGCGATCGCTCGTGCTGCTATTCGTCAAGCTCCTATCCTGATTTTAGATGAACCTACTACGGGGTTAGATAAGGAGAGTGAGAAGGCTGTGATTGATGCGCTGCAAAGGTTGTCAGCACATCGCACGACTTTTTTGATTACTCATGATCTAGATTTTGCTACTCGTGCAGATATGATTGTTTATCTGGAAAATGGGCGGATAGTGGAACAAGGTTCTCATCTGGAATTGATGCACAAACATGGGCGTTATGCAGCTTTGTATGAGGTGCAGGCTTCTTTGAGGGTTTAGAGAGATAGTTTTTTAACGCGGAGGGGCGCGGAGGTATGCGCGGAGGTACGCTGAGTATGGATTTTAGTGATGGGAAGATGCCTTTTTTGGCGGATGCGGTTGATCGGGTGCGGGTGGAGGAGTGTTTTGAGGGGTGTTTGGACATAGCTAAGAATTGTCGTGTGCAGAATGTCCGGGTGATTCGTCATAAGTTGGGGCGGCGTTGTTTGATTGAATATGAGTTGATTGATGATGCGGGGGAAGTCATTACGTTAATTGGGAAGGTGAGGTCTAAGGGTACTGATTTTTATAGTTATGAGTTACAGAAATCTCTCTGGGAATCGGGATTTGCTGATGATAGTTCTGATGGAATTTCTGTACCTGAACCTGTGGGTGTGATTCCTGAATGGCAAATGTGGTTACAGCGTAAGGTTGAGGGGGTGACTGCTACTCAAATGCTCTCACAAACTAACGGTATTTTACCTGCAAAACTTATTGCTGAAGCTGCTTATAAATTGCACCAAGCTAATATTCTTCCTCGTCGTTCTCATAGGATGTCAGATGAATTAAGAATTTTGCATGAACGGATTCCATTAGTTATGGAAGAATATCCAGAATGGCAAGCACGTTTAGAAAGAATATTAACAGCAAGTGATGATTTAGGAGCAAACACCCCAGAACCAAAACCCTGTGGTATTCATCGTGATTTTTATCCTGATCAAGTGATTATTAATAATTCCCGTTTGTATCTGATTGATCTGGATTTATATTGTGCAGGTAATCCGGCAGTTGATATCGGTAATTTCATCGCTCATCTGCAAGAATACAGTCTGCGTAATTTTGGTGATTCCCAATTATTACAAGAGTATGAAAATGCTCTAACTACAAGATTTATTCAGCTTACAGACAATGAATTTTTACCTGCAATTAAAGCCTATACTACCCTAACATTAGTCCGACATATTTACATCAGCACCCAATTCCCTGAACGTCGCCCTTTTACTGAAGCACTGTTAAATCTCTGCGAACAGCAACTCAATATAACTCGTAATTTGTAATTATATAGCGTTTCCTAACCTGCTGAGGTACTGAGTACACCACTAATAAAATAGGGTAAACTCCGCACCCCTCTGCGTTTTCCTCTGCGCCCCTCTGCGTTAAAAAACATTAGTTATGTACCTCACGTAACTAGGAATCGCTATAAATTTAGTGACGCAGATTTTGATTTTCAGGAGATATAATTAATGGGTTCAATTTTTTGTCAGCAAATACACCTGCTTTGTTTAATCATTGCAATTATTTTTAGTAGTATAGCTAAAGTTAGTGCAACAACTATTCCAGTAGGAGAAAATAGTAAATTAAATAAAATTATATCAGTTTCTCAATTAACGGATATTACCCATGATAGTTGGGCATTTCAAGCACTACAAGCATTAATTGAGCAATATGATTGTGTTAGTCAGGAGAATACTGACAATCAAACCATGACTAGATATGAATTTGCCACTAAATTAAATGCTTGTATTCTCAAGATAAATAATAGTAACTTTGATAAATTTAATCGAGAAACGTTAACTACAATCCAAAAACTACAAACAGAATTTTCTGCGGAATTAGCAATTTTTGGCAACCGCATAAATTTATTAGAAAACAAGATATCTGCATTAGAAGCACAACAGTTTTCACCCCAAGTTGAGCTAGAGGGAGAGATTATCTTTGCTGTGAGTGGAGTCGCTGGTGGGAAAAAAGCCAACAGTAGAACTAAGCCAATCAATGAGAATTTAGCATTTAGCGATCGCCTCCGTCTCAGCTTAGAGGCAAGTTTTACTGGTAAAGACAAATTACAAATCCGCTTGCAAGGACGCAACACACCAGAATTAGCAGATGTTACTGGAACTAAAATGGCTAATTTGGGATTTGACGGTGACGATGATAATGAGGTGGAAGTAGATGAGCTAGATTATAGATTCCGTCTGGGTAAACAAACCCGCGTCACTTTGTATGCTTTAGGAGGAGGATTAGGGGATTTTGTTCCTAGTGTCAATCCTCTTTTTAGCGGTAGTGGAGACGGTTCAATTTCTACATTTGGACGAGAAAATCCGATTCGCCGACAAGGTGGCGGCGCAGGTATCGGTATTTCTCATAATTTAAATGAATCTCTCAATTTTTCATTAGGATACGTCACTAAGGATGCAGCTGATCCAGAGAAGGGAATTTTTGCTAGTCCTTATGGCGCGATCGCTCAACTCACCCTTAAACCATCCCAAACCACAGCACTCAGCGTTACCTATATCCACTCTTACAATAATGTAAATACCGGAACTGGCAGCAAATTAACCAACAATCCCTTTAATAATCAAGCAGATGCGATTACAGCTAATTCCTTTGGTGCAGAAGCTGCTTGGCAAATTAACCCAACTATCACCCTGGGAAGCCGAGTTGGTTTTATTCATGCAACAGCAGAAGATTTACCAGCAAACCCAAATGCTGTTATCTCCACATGGGCATTACTACTAACGCTCAGAGATATTGGTAAAGAAGGTAGTTTTGCCGGATTTGTGGTAGGTCAACCGCCTAAAGTGAATCATAATAGTTTCGGTGATGCCTTTGAAGAGAAGGACACATCTTTACATCTAGAAGCCTTTTATCACCTGCAAATCACAGATAATCTGGCAATAACTCCGGGGTTATTTCTCATCACAAATCCAGAACATAATAATAATAACGACAAAATTTATATTGGTACAGTTCGGACAACTTTTACCTTCTAAGTATCAGTAAGTGGAAGAAGTCCGAGGAGTCGATAAAGATGAGGTAAAATTTCTACCTCACCACTCTTAACTCAGCACGGGCTAAACGCCCCGCTACCGCTAACAGCACTCAGCACTCCTAACTCAGCACTCCTACTAATCCTCATATAAATCAACTTGAAGATTACCATTACTATCAAGATATAATTCTTCTTCGAGTTCTCCGTCAGTAATATCTACTTCATAAAATATGCCTTTAGGCGTAATTTCAATTTCATATTTTGTGACAATAAATCCAGGGCGTTTTTCCTTGATGCGTTCTAACACAATAGGAGGAAATTCTTTCTCCGTCACATAGTATTCCGTTTCCAGCCATTCTCCGGTGTCTGAGAACTCTGCTTCGTATTGGATATTATTTTGAGTAAAAACTGCCTCATAACCGTAATCATGTCTTTGCCAAGTATGAGGAATATCAGGATATTTAGCTTGAAAAGCTGCTTTGACAGATGGAGGAACTACTATGGCTTTTGGCTGAATTGGGGAATAGTAACAAGCTAATAAAAATGTTAAGAGAGATAAACTAATAACATTGCAAATAATGGATTTAATTACTGTAATTTCCACTGACATTATTGAATTAATGTTCTTATTTGGGGTGATTCCAAGGATAAGGTAATCGTGAATACAGATCCTGCTCCTAGTTCACTTTCTAGGGTAATTTGTCCGCCGTGTGCTTCAGCAATGACTTGCACAATGGATAATCCTAACCCAGCACCATCAGAACGACGGCGACTGTTTGCAGCGCGAGCAAAACGCTGAAAAATTCTCTGTTGATCAGCTGGTGCAACACCTACTCCTGTGTCACGTACCCAAAAGCTGATTTTACCCCGGTGAATCATTGAACCCAGAGCAATTGTATCAGTGTTGTTTGTATGTTGAGTAGCATTGTGTGCCAAATTCATCATAGCCTGAGTCAGACGTTGACGGTCTCCAACAATTTTACCTCTGGCAACAGCTTCAAGTCGCCAGTTGCGATCGCCAAGCCCTTTAACTTTAGCAAATAATTCTTCAGTGAAAATGCTAACATCAACTGTTTCTAACTGCAAAAAATCTGGACGCTCCGCCTTTGCTAGTAACATCAAATCATTGACAAAGCGGTTCATCCGTTCCAACTCATCCATTACTATAGATAGAGTTTCTTGTATTTCCTGCGGTTCATTACCCATCAATTCTAAATGACCACGAATGATAGTAATAGGTGTGCGCAGTTCGTGTCCAGCATCGTTAATAAAATTGTGTTGACTGGTAAAAGCTTCTTGCAACCTATCCATCATGTCATTAAAAGTAGCTCCTAATTCTGCTAGTTCTCCACTACCATCTATAGTGATGCGTTGATTTAAATCTGTTTCAGTAATTGTGCGAGCCGTCTGAGTTAGTAAACGCAAAGGTGCAAGAATTTTTCCCGCAGCAAACCAAGCCAAAACTAAAGCAAATAGCACAACAACTACACTCACCTGAACAATCACGGCTAAAGCTTCTAACACTTCTCCACGTTCCCCAGCAGTGGTGTGAGCAACGACTAACACTCCCATGACTTCGCCGTCAATTTTTACAGGTTGAGCTAGATAAAGGATACTATCAACTTCACTCCCAAGGATTACCTTTTCTCCTTGCGCTTGTTTTGTTAACCTTGCCCAGTCTAGAATGATTTTTGCATCTCTATCCATTTCTTTTGGTCTAGCTCTCGGACTTGATTTATAAAATCTTTCGTCCATTAATGCAATCAAAAAGGCATCATCTTCTGGGAGTTGATTGGCTAAGAAAGCATCAAAAAAATTTCTTAACTCTGTTTTTGTCTTTGGGGGCTTCCGTAGACGGGTATCATTGTTTCTAAGTTTATCAATAACTTCAATAATTTCTTCATCCAGAGGCTCAGAGTTGTTACTTGTACCCCTAACTAATTGCTCAAATATTTCTATCTTTTCTCTTGCTTCATCATTTACACGTTGATCAACTTGTGCATATAAAGCCTGACGAATTGCAGGAATAAAAACCAGAAAAATCACAAATAAAATTATCGCATACCAGGCCAAAATCCTTGTACGCGTAGCCCAAAAAAAGCCTCGACGATGTTTTATATATGTTTTCGCTATTGTAGTTTGATTGTTCAGCACTAATCTCAGACTGTCGGGATTAAATAGAGAAACTTGAGATTTGTCTCTCTTTGGTTGTTTCCCCATATAAACTATAACTTTGTGGGTTTTATACGTGTTAAAGATTGGGATTTGAAATATTAAATCTAAAAGCCCAATCTTTACATCCAAAATTCCGGTCATATAGGGAACACACACATCTTACGACAGAATTTATATTCTGTAGATCAGGCGAAAAGGTTACAATCGAACCTATAGCGTTTATTCATCACATCGGGTATATCGTAGCCGCCTCCTTGCTTCCGGGGAGGCGGTTAGGGGCGGAGTTATTGTACCCTACTCAACCGATAAACACTGTATGTTTATTAGTTTCTAATTATCAGATGAAAAAATCATGAAGCTTTGATGAGAAAATTCTCATGTTCGCAGACGATAACCCATACCTCGGACAGTTTCAATTAGGTCACTACCTAATTTTTTGCGTAAATAACCCACATAAACATCAACAATATTTGAACCTGGGTCATAGTCATAACCCCATACCCTATCCAATAATTGTTCACGACTCAAAACTTGCCCAGGATGGCGAAGAAAGGTTTCGGCAAGCGTAAATTCCCTGGCTGGTAATTCTACTATGTTTTGACCCACTTTTACTTTACGCGATCGCAAGTCTAAAACCACATCCCCAAACTTCAGTACCATCTCTTCGGTAGCTTGACTGTTACCACTATTACGCAACCTAGCTTTTATCCGTACTAACAATTCTTCAAACCGGAAAGGCTTAGTTACATAGTCATCTGCACCAGTTTCAAAGCCTACGACTTTATCTTGAATGTCATCACGGGCAGTTAAAATAATGACTGGAAAATTTTCTCCTTGTCCACGTAGTTCTGCCAATACATCTAAGCCATCTTTCCCAGGAAGCCCCAAATCCAAAATCATTAAATCAAAACAGCTACTTAAAGCCATATTAGTGGCAGAATGGGCATCAACGGCTAAAGACGTTGTAAAGCCATGAGAACGCAATCCTTTCTCAATAAAAGCCGCTATGCGGGGTTCATCTTCCACAATGAGAATTCGATTCATCCGATGCAACCTATAGTGATGGTTCTAAAGGTAAGACAACCATAAAACTAGAACCTGTTCCCAATCCCCAATTCCCTGTCACCTATCCCCTATCACCTGTCACCTTCAAACCAGACTATCCCCCCCTGATTGACTAATTACTAATCGTAAAACTGATAAACCTAAAATAATCAAAAATAGCACTAATCCGATTGTACAAGCATAGGTAATTTCTAAATTACTAAATGCTTGTTCATAGAGATAATAAACAATTGTTTTGGAACTATTAAGAGGGCCACCTTGAGTCATAATAAAAACTTCTTCAAATACCTTAGTCGCGGAAATGGCTGAAATGACTGCGACTAATGCTAAGTAAGGCTTCATTAAAGGTACAGTAATATCCCAATGTTTGCGAATACCATCTGAACCATCAATAGCGGCAGCTTCATATACATCTGCTGGAATTGATTGCAACCCAGCTAAATAAATCACCATGTAATAACCTAGTCCTTTCCAAATGGTGACAGCCATAACACTAGCTAGAGTAATGGGTACGATGCCGAAAATTTTCGCCGAACTAGTCAGCCAGGGAATACCCTCTGGGAACAGACCTAACATTTTGAGGAATTGATTTAGTAACCCATTTTCTGCATATAGCCACTTCCAAGCTATCCCCGCAACGACCATAGAAATAACTACTGGCGTATAATATGCCGCTCGAAACCAATTAATTCCTCGTAATTTTTGATTGACTAAAATTGCCAGTCCTAAAGGAAAAATAACTAGAATGGGAACTACACCAACAAGATAAAGAAACGTATTTTCTAAAGTTTTCCAAAAAACGGCATCTTGCCATAAACGGAGGAAGTTTTTAATTCCTATCCATTGGGGTGGTAGGCTGAGGTCTTCGTAGCTAGTAAAGCTGAGGTAAAAAGCTTGTAGTGCAGGCCAGAATACAGTTAAGCCCAGCAGAATCAAAGCCGGCAGTAAAAATAAATAAGGAGTTAGTTGCCGTTTGATGACTATCCAATCTTTAGACGTTAATTGTTTCATAAAATATTTATATTCGCTGATTACACCAGCCTGGGAAGGCAAACTAGTTGGGCATCTCTTCATCAATAAATGGTATCAGCTATTCTAATTTTTCTACGGCTTGCTGTATAGTAATCAGACTCTTCTCCCCCTGCTCCCCCTGTACTGTCAGCGATTGATTCCCCTTTACCTCCGCAAATTTTTTGATCAGTAGTGTCTCAATTTCATGGGCAGCTAAAGGGTGAGAAAATAAATAACCTTGACCAAATTCACATCCAAGTTGCTGTAACCGTTGGAGTTGCTGCTGTGTTTCAATACCTTCTGCCACAACTGCTAATCCCAGTTGATTGCTGAGTGTGATGATAGTTTTGACGACTTGATAATTTCTCTGCCCCTCCTCCATTTGGTTAATAAAGGAACGATCAATTTTCAAGGTGTCGGCTGGTAATCGATGCAGATAATTGAGTGATGAATATCCAGTACCAAAATCATCAATGCTGATTTGGATTCCTAGTGTTTTTAACTGCTCCAATACGATGATTGTCTCAGTTATATTCTCAATCAGAATACTCTCAGTAATTTCTAGAGTGAGACAATTACCGTCTAAACCAACTTGAGTCAGAATTTCTTCTACATCCCTCACTAAAGTAGCTTTGCAGATATCTTGAACCGAAAGATTCACACTTACCTTGAGAGCTAATTTACTATCAAACTGAGTTTGCCAATTTGTTAGTTGTTGACAAGAGGTTTGGAGTACCCAATGATCTAGAGGGACAATCAGACCTGTTTCTTCAGCTACGGGAATAAATTCTGTAGGAGAAATAAAGCCGCGAGTCGGGTGTTGCCAGCGTACTAATGCTTCAACACCGATCAAATTATTGCTATTGAGATCAACAATTGGTTGATAGTAAACGATAAATTCTTGTCGTTCTAGTGCTTTTCGTAGGTCACTTTCTAAATTGAGTCGTTTCAGTGCCTGAATGTGCATCTGGGTATCAAAAATTTTATAGCAGCTTTTGCCTTGAGCCTTAGCTCGATACATGGCAAGATCAGAATCTCGCAGTAAATCTGAGGCTTGATGATAACGGGCTGTTCCTAATACTATGCCAATGCTCGTGGTGATAAATACTTCATGTCCGTTAAGCATTAATGGTGTTTGAAATTCTGCTAAAATTCGCCTGGCAACCATGACGGCTTCTTCAATATCTTCTACGCGTTCAAGTAGAATCACAAACTCATCACCACCTAAGCGAGCAGCCAGATCCATGACGCGAATTTTGGATCTTAGCTTCTGGGCAATGATATTTAGAAGTTGATCTCCGGCTAAATGTCCCAAGCTGTCATTAATGATTTTAAATCGATCCATATCGAGAAACAAAACCGCAAAATGATAATTTTCCAGTCGCTTGGTGCGCTTAATAGCTGATTCCAATCGCTCCATGAGCAACTTACGATTAGGTAAGTTAGTTAGAGAATCATGTAGCGCGTTGTAAAGTAGTTGTGCTTCTGCATCTTTGCGTTCACTAATATCGGTGATTGTGCCAACATACCCTGTGATTTTCCCGGCAATATCGGATTCGGCTACAGCTTGTCCAAACACCCAAGTTACAGTGCCATCAGGTTTTTGAAATCGATACTCTAGCTGGAAAGGACGATGTTCTCTGGCGGCAGAATACCACTCAATAAAAACTTTGTCTTGGTCGTCGGGATGAATACCTGTCACCCATCCAAACTGGATGGCGGTTTCAGAAGTTAACCCAGCAATCTTGCACCAGCGTTCATTGACGTAAAGGCAATTTCCTTGCACATCGGTACGAAAAATGCCCACTGGAGCGGCGGCGGCTAAAGAAGCATACCGTTGTTGACTTTGGCGGAGGTGTGCTTCTGTTTGTTGTCGTTCTGCTAGTTCAGTTTGCAGTTGTTGGTAAGCAGTAGCTTGTTGAATCGCGATCGCCATTTGGGTAGAAAGCTGTTCTAATAAAGCTGTTTCTTCGGCTTCCCACTGTCGAGGGACTTGGCTTTCAACAACATTCAGCAATCCCCACAGTTTGTGACTGTTGATAATTGGCACTAAAATTTTAGCTCTAATCTGTAAACGTTCTAGTAGTTGACGGTGACAATCGCTCATCTGTGTGGTGTGTATATCAGACACAACTCGAATTCTTTCTTGGCGATATATCTCAACCCAATTAGCCGCGAAACAAGAATCGTGAATTTGTTTGCCCAGATAAGAAACATGACCATTGGCTACCGATTCCGCAACTACAACCATGCTCCAGTCTGGTTGAAATTGCCAGATGTTGACGCGATCGCACTGTAAAAGCGATCGCACTTGTTTAACTGTCGTGTCAAGAATATCTTGCAGGTGCAGAGAAGACCGAATTTGGGTAGCAATAGTTGCAATTAACTTTTCCCGTTCGGCTTTGGCCTGGAGTTTAGCTGTCCGTTCTTGGATTTGCTGCTCTAATTCGGCGTTACGATTTTGCAACAGTTCTAATTTCTCTGTTTCTAAGCAAGATACCCGATGTTCTAAGACTCCAACTAATTGATTTAACTCTAGAGGATTGAGGACTTTCAGAATACTAGTCTGGGTAACGATACCTAACAACTCGCCTTGCTTGCCAATCACCACTAAGCGTTTGACCAAGTATTGCTGCATAATTTTTTGCACAATCCACAGCGAGTCGTGAGGACTGACTGAGAACACGGGTGTACTCATGACAACCTGTGCTTGTAAATCCTCAAAATTTAGTTTCAGGGCTTGAAACTGGACAATATCTCGCTCTGTGACAATGCCAACTGGTAATTGTATGAGTTTACCTTCTTTGTCTTGAAATCGTTCTTCTACAAGCACTACCGAACTTACCTGATGTTCTGCCATCAAGCAAGTGATAGCCAGCATAGAAATACTGGGATCAGCACAAATCACTTCCGAAGTCATGACATCGGCGACGACACGGAGGTGCAGCAAGTCTATGGGGCGGGACAATTGCCGCAAGCTTTCATGGGTGAGTATGCCGACGATTTGGTTCTGCTCGTCAACTAGTGGTAGGTGGCGAATCTGATATTGCTGGAGTAAATTGACGGCAAAGAACAGATCCGTAAATGCAGATTGCTGCAAGGAAATGACTGGATGTGCCATCACCTCACCAATTGTGAGATTTTCTAGCGATCGCTTTTGGGAACTGAGGCGAACTACATCTCGTTCCGTAAAAATGCCTAATAATTGATTGTCTTCTACAATCAACACGCAGCTCGAACGCGCCTCTAGGTATAAGGCGGCAAGTTCAGTATCTGCCTCTTGAGAAGATGAACATACAGCACGAATCCCACTCATTTGAGCGATCACTGCTACCACAGATGTATTTGGTGAAACTATTAGTGGGTTACGAACAATGGCAGATTCCAGATCAGCTTCTGTTAAAGCAGTCGATGATATGAACATTCGTGCAATGGTATGTAAAATTTCTTAACTTATCATGTTTATCATGCCCATCACATCAATGTACTTAACATATCGACATTAAGTAGAGAGTTCCGTTTCCTCAAAGACTTTTTTCAGGAGAGTCAAACTGTGTTCAATGTGTGATATTTGCTCTGGTGTGAGATCCTGTAAAATTTCAGCGATATGACCGCGAGTTTTTTCTTGGGATTGCTCTAACATCTGCTTTCCCTCTGGTGTTAAATTGAGAACTACTCGCCGCCGTTCTTGAGGATTGTCAGTACGTTGCACCAGCAGGCGTTGTACTAGTCGTTCGATTGTCGTTGATGCGGTAGCACAGGTGACACCAAGATGATCTGCCACCTCAGATAATGAAGCACCAGGACGACGCTTGAGAAATGCTAGCGATCGCAATTGTGGTATAGAAATAGAATCAGGACTGTGAGTTCGCATATCAGTCCGGATAAACCGCATCAATAATGGAATCGTATCCATAACCCTGGCGGCACATTTTTGGGATTCGTTGAGGTTGGGCATGGGGCGTGGGGCATGGGGGCATGGGGCATGGGGTATGGGTTATGAGGTATGGGACATAGGGTCAATATCTTATTCTCTGTTTCTCTACTTTTCCCAGTCCCTGGTGACTGAGTTACGTCGTTCCCTGCAAAAGTGCAGTCCCCAATCCCAATCCCCAATTAATTTTAGTTTGCCTTATAACTTGCCCTTAATCTATCCTGATCAGAATATGAAAAAAGATTAAGACGAGTGGTGAGCAAAAAAATGCTAGAGAGCTTGACTGAAATTGCGGCCAAATTACAAATTAATTGGGTACTGCTAAATGCTGGCTTACAGTTTACTAGTTGGGGGTTATTTTCCTTATTGTTGGCGGAAATATTCAGAGACAGTTACCATGCGTTGTGTCATAAAGTCATTTGGCTAGGTAAATGGCACAACAAGCACCATATGGTATATCGGCGGGATTTATCGATAGTTTCCTTAAAAGCTTATCAAGAATCCCAGCTTTACCATGACATTTTAGAATCAAGTCTGCTAATAGTAGTATTAACAATCATTGCCCTCATTGCCCAGCAAATTGGATTATGGCTGGGAGTAGTTTACGCCTGCACATTCTTGTTTGGTGCATCCCTACGATATTTCCAAGGGTCAATAGATACAGACTATAATCATCTACCAGGGCCTTTAGAGAAAAGCCCTTCAGTTTGGTGGGTGAATCGATCTTACCATTGGCGACACCATTTTGATGATGTCAATGCTTACTACAGTGGAGTATTTTCCTTGGTAGATAAGATATTGGGAACAGGACTTTCTTTAAAGGGTAAAACCATCGCTGTCACAGGTGCATCAGGTGCTTTAGGACAAGCGTTAACGGCAGAGTTGCTCAAGCATAATGCTAAAGTTGTGGCATTAACCACTAACCCAGATAAATTACCAACCGATAATGGTTTGAAAATAATTCCCTGGGAATTAGGTAATGAAGCAGAACTCAAAGTAAGTTTAGAAAAAGTAGATATTTTGATTATCAACCACGGTGTTAATGTCTACAGCAATCGGACACCACAAGCCATTAACTCTTCATATGAAGTCAATACTTTCTCTGCTCTCAGGTTGATGGATATATTTTTGACAACAGTCACAGGGCCACAAGCAAAAGCCACTAAGGAAATCTGGGTGAATACGTCTGAGGCTGAGGTATCCCCAGCACTGAGTCCACTTTATGAACTCAGCAAGCGCACTTTAGGAAATTTAGTAACTCTTAAACGCTTGGATGGCGATTGCATAATTCGTAAATTGATTTTAGGGCCTTTTAAAAGTCAACTTAATCCTTATGGGGTAATGTCAGCACACCAAGTAGCTCGTGCTATTTTATTTTTAGCCCGCCGCGATTTCCGTAATATTATTGTGACAATCAATCCTTTGACTTATTTACTTTTTCCTATCAAGGAAGTGAGCAGTTGGTTATACTACCGAATTTTTAGCAAGACACTTCAGAGTTAAGATACAGCAAATCTTATTTCACTTGTGAGCATGGAGAGACTTCAGAAACCCCTGAGTTAAAAAAACAGGGGTTCTGGATTGCTATAAACTTTTTATGTCAAGCATCTAGTTTAACTGTGCAGTACAATGCTGCATATGGCTATCCTACTCAAATTAAGTAAGTCGGGGGGAATAAACCTAACTATGTTAAGTAATATAAAGTTATTGTGACCGAGTTCGTAGTAAGGACTTCAGTCCTTATTTTAGGACTAAAGTCCTTACTACAAACCTTTAATTATTTACGCCGTTCTACTTAATGTTGATTACAACAGTCAAATAGCCGATAAATAAATATATCTCACAATTGAGAATTTTGAAATAATTCAGTAATCAGAAGTCAGAAGTCAGGATATGATTCTGATTTCTGAACCTAATCAGCAAATTATAAAATGCAAGGTTATTTTTTAGCTCTTTTTTAATAATCAATGAAGATTTGTTGTACAGTATTTTCATAAAGTTAATTAATAGAAATAGTAACTCATAAAAGCTATGACTAGACCAATTCAGATTCTGTTACAAACCACGATTCACACTAATGAAGATGACTGGAGTATTTTTCGATTTTCTCTATTACAAGAATATTTAACATCTATTAAAGATGAAATAGGTAAACCATTATTTGCAGTTACAGGACGCGATCGCCTATCAGATGCAGCCGGTGATGATCCGATTTTAAGTAGTCTAGATCAATCGGATTTTGATGAACTTTGGTTATTTGCGCTAGATGTCGGTGATGGTTTAACAGCCAAAGATATTGCTGGTATTAATGCTTTTAGAAAGCGGGGTGGGGGAATTCTCACAACACGAGATCATCAAGATATGGGTTGTTCTATGTGTGGACTAGTAGATATAGGTGATCTCCACTATTTCAACACTCAAAATCCCGATCCTGACGATTCTCGTTGGAGTCGTGATGATCCACACACCACTTATATTTCCTGGCCGAATTATCATTCGGGAGCGAATGGCGACTATCAAAAAATCATTCCTGTCGAACCTGTTCATCCGCTATTGCAAAATCCTCATTCACCTACTGGGTTGATTGAATTTTTCCCAGCCCATCCCCATGAGGGCGGTATTGGAGTCAAATCAAATTTAGATGCGCGTGTAATTGCATTAGGTCAAAGTCTAGTCACAGGGCGAACATTCAATTTAGTGGTGGCGATGGAGCATCACACAGATGCACAGGGAAAACGATTAGGGCGAGCGATCGCTAATTCTAGTTTCCATCACTTTGTTGATTACAATTGGGATATTGCCAAAGGTTGTCCTTCATTTGTAGATGAACCACCAGGAACGGGTATGAAAACCGAACCACAAGCTTTAGAAGATATCAAAACCTATGTGCGTAATGCCGCTTTGTGGTTAGCAGGGTAGGTCAGTTTTGCATTTTAGCTATCTCTCTTACCCTAAACCCCTACACCCTATTTTCAAAATAGTACGGTCATTCCCCAAAATTCGGTCAAGATAGCCCTTGGGTAAATTTGCTAGAGTTAACACACCGGGATTTTTTCAGTCAAATCTCTGATAACGCCAGTAGACGAGGCTATTCATGCTTACAAGTACGCTACTTCTCTCTAATCAACTCCCCAACCTCCAATACTCTTCCACACCAGAGCGATTCGATGAAACTTGGGAAGCACCCTTAGCTACCCTTCTGGGTTTAGGACGCGCTGCTGGTGCTGACTTTATAGAATTATTTTTAGAACGCCGCAACTACATTAGTAGTTTGGCAGAAGACGATACAATTACCAGCATTTCACCCAGTCTATCTACAGGTGCGGGAGTCAGAGTATTTCGTGGCAAAGCCGACTGCTACGTCAGCACCAATGATTTATCATTTTCTGGCTTAAAAGCGGCATTAGAAAAAGGGCTATCTATTTTAGGCTTACAACTCCCAACCTCTAACGCCTTCGTCCCAGAAATTAACCTCGAATTATTCAGAGATTACGCCACCAAACGCGGTAAGGATGGCTGGCTACCTCTATGCAGTTCTATCCGGGAAATGGGCGAAATCCTCCTTGATGGTACTGCCTACTTAAATCGCAAAGCCAGCCATGTGCAGTCCCGCCGTGCTAGCTATTTCCGCGATTGGCAAGAAGTATTAGTTGCAGCCAGCGATGGCACTTTTGCCCGTGATATTCGCCTAACTCAATCAGTCGGTTTTAACCTGCTGTGTGCTGACGGTGCAAATCGTACCTCCATAGGTGAACGGGCTGGTAATACCAGTGATGCCAACTTCCTGAGAACGTGGGACTATCAACAATCCGCCGAGCAAATTGCCGAATCTGCCGGGAAAATGCTCTACGCCGATTATGTGGATTCAGGTAATTACCCCATCATCATGGCAAATCACTTTGGTGGTGTAATTTTCCATGAAGCCTGCGGACACCTACTAGAAACTACCCAAATCGAGCGCAAAACTTCCCCCTTTGCCGATAAAAAAGGCGAAAAAATTGCCCACGAAAGTTTGACAGCTTGGGATGAAGGCCGCGCAGATAATGCCTTCGGGACAATCGACATGGATGACGAAGGTATGCCTGCTCAAAGAACCCTATTAATTGAAAAAGGTGTTCTCAAGAACTTCCTAGCAGATAGAACTGGTTCTTGGCGTACTTCCCACCCCAGAACAGGTAATGGTCGCCGCCAAAATTATACCTTCGCTGCGGCTAGCCGGATGCGTAATACTTATATCGCTCCCGGCGACTACAAGGTAGAAGATTTATTTGCCTCTGTAGATAAAGGTATTTACTGCAAAAAGATGGGCGGTGGTAGTGTTGGGGCTACTGGTCAATTTAACTTTAGTGTGGATGAAGCCTATTTGATTGAAAATGGCAAAATTACCAAGCCACTCAAGGGTGCTACCCTCATTGGTGAAGCCAAGGAGATTATGAACAAAATTTCCATGTGTTCCCAAGATTTGGAAATTGCCCCTGGTTTCTGTGGTTCTGTCAGTGGTAGTATCTACACCACCGTAGGACAACCCCACATCAAAGTTGATTCTATTACCGTCGGTGGACGCTAAAGAATTTTAGATTTGCAATTTGTTCGTAGTCCAATATTTGTAGGGTGCGTTAACAGAGTAACGCACCAATTATTGATCTGAATCATGGTGCGTTACGGCTTGCACCTAACACACCCTACTACCGACAAACTTATCAATTTGAATTTTGAATTTTTATGCCCAACATTACTGAAATAGCAAGTTACGCCAAGGAAAATGCAGAAAAGCTTGGCATCAAAAAATTTGACATTTATGGCTCAACTGTAGATGAAACCAGTGTGCAAGTTGACCAAGGTGAGCCAAAACAAGTTAAAGCTTCCAATCGCTCTGGTGTGACTGTCCGTGTTTGGAATGAAGATAATACAATCGGTATCACTAGCACCACTGATGTAGATCCCCAAGGATTGGAATTGGCTTTAAAAACGGCTTACGAAGCCAGTTTCTTTGGTGTTAAAGAACACGTCCCCGATTTTAGTCCAGAGGCTACTGTACCACTAGCGAAAACACTTGATGAAAAAGCACCCCAAGCACCCGTATCAGAACTTATAGAAAAACTGCTGGTGGCTGAAAAAGGATTACTAGCTACTCATGCAGCAATTATAGGAGTACCTTATAACGGTTTGGCACAAAGAGATATTGATAGGTTCTATCTCAATAGTGATGGTGCTTTGAGAAAAGATTCTCTTTCTGTATCTTCGGTTTATCTGTATAGTAAAACCGAGGAAGAAGGCAAAAAACCCCGCAGCGCAGGGGCTTATAGAGTCAATCGCAGGTTAGAAAATTTAGACATTGATGGTTGTATCCAGGAAACTGCTGAAAAAACTATCAGTCATTTGAACTACGAAAAAATTAAGACTGGTAAATATCAAGTAGTGTTCTCCCCGGAGGCTTTTTTAAGTCTTTTGGGTGCGTTTTCTAATTTGTTTAATGCCCAAAGTATTCTGGATAAACAAAGCTTATCTACTGCCGATGATTTGGGTAAACAAATTGCTACATCTTTAATTTCAGTCTATGATGATTCCTTGCATCCAGCTAATATAGGTGCAGAAACATTTGATGGGGAAGGTACACCAACTCGTCAAGTGAAGTTAATAGAAAATGGTGTTTTAACAAGTTTTCTGCACAGTGCTGGCACTGCTAAAAGACTGAATGCTCAACCCACTGGTAATGCTAGTATTGGTGCAAAGGTTAGCGTTAGTCCCAATTTCTATCATGTGTTTGCAGCCGGCAGTTCTGAGCAGGAATTGAGCTTAGAAACTGCTGAAAATGTGATTTTAGTTGATGAATTACACGCTCTCCATGCTGGTGTGAAATCTTTGCAAGGTTCATTTTCTTTGCCGTTTGATGGTTGGCTAATTAACAAAGGTGAGAAAACAAGTATTGAATCAGCAACGGTTGCTGGTGATTTTTTGGAACTTTTGAAGTCTATCATTCATGTAGAAAAGGAAGTGGAATTAACACCCGGTGGTGTTGCTCCTAGAATTTGGGTTGATGGACTCTCAATTACTGGTGAATAAACCTAGTTTGTAGTGAGGACTTTAGTCCTCTTTCTATCTCATTACCAGGGCAAACGCATCTAAATATTGACGAGCCTGAATCAGGTTGACATACTCACCGCCGTGAACGCACGGTGATTCTGGAGTAATGAGTAATAAGTAACAAGTAATGAGTAAATACCCATTTTTCATCCACTCATTACTCCTTACTCATTACTTTAAAGCCGTGCTGGAAACACGGGGTTTTCAACCCATTTTTCTGATAAAATACACCAAGACTCAAACTACATAAGGCTTTGAGGAAATTAAATCTCACTCATCATGAAAATGATAATCATTGTGAGGCAGCCGACGACTGCCTGAATTTTCACGGTCAGTTCTCCACTCTTCTAGCGTAGGTTTTCTCACAGTCAGGCTACACATCTCTTTAAATATATACAAGAGTGATAATGAGCAGTTCTCCACTCTTCTAGCGTAGGTTTTCTCACAGTCAGGCTACACCACTGAGTATTCCGCTACCGATAGAGAGGACTAGTGATACCAAATGTCGCGTCCTTTCTGAACAAATCACTACCGTCTGAGGGATCTATCCACAACTCAAAATTCTTGTGTCGTATGTAGTGTCCAGGAAAGTTGAGGGATTCAAATGACCAACTAGAAGCATCATTACCAAAGAGTGCAGATTTAATGCAAAATGTAGCATCTTCGCTAAAAAGCCGCTGATTGATTCTCCTTGCCAACTTCAGTTGAAAATTTTGGTGTCTCAAGAAGTGACCAGGAAAATTTACGGATTCAAATGAAGTGCAGTTCCTATTTGCCAATCCTGGAACAAGTTTGTAGGTTGCGTCTTTCCTTCCTAGTTCATCATTGATTGGCTCTAAGTAGCCTAAGAAATTTCTGTGGCGAATATAGCGATCGCCAAAGTTATACGACCTAAAAGACACAACTTCACCGTTGCTTTGGGAATAAACTGACGTAGATGATGTTAGCAATATCCCACAGACTGACAAACCTAAAGTTGAAACACTCAATAATTTTTTTAGCCAGTTAAATTTCATAGTTCCTCCTATTTTTTATTTACGTAATAGCAAAAAATAAATTATTCCAAATTGGCGGTTAGTAGGGTGGAATGGCACTTACTTAAAGTTAGTTATTGCCTAGATCCACCTGATTAATGATTAGACTAAATATGCTTGTATTTCTCATTCAGTTGGCTCGAATAATTTTCCACATGACATTCGGTTGATCGATGCACTCCCATAGGGTGATTCTACCGCCATTGTCGAGAATGCCTCCGTGTTGGTGCAAGCATGAGCCGATGGCAGACTGAATCTTTACATACGATCCATCAACACGAACTTCACGCCACTTTTGAGAAGATGATCCTGTACAAGTTGATTGGATGATATCAGTACCATTTGCTGACAGTCCATTTTTCACAGTCAGGCAGAGGTCGCTATGTTTAAAACGGAGAACAAAATAACCATTGTCTGCCCATCCCCGCGTTAATTGAACATTTGGTTGATTGATGCACTGCCATTGTGTGACAAGTCCTCCGATGTTTCTAATTCCCCCATGCTGGTGTACACACTTGCCACTATGCTTCGCTTGTATGTAGTAGCGTTGCTCTGTAAGGCTTGCAGAGACCATTGGTGCTAGTGTTGCATTTAATGTGCCAATCACAAACAAACTTACTATGGCACGCTTCATAATGTGAATACCCCTGCTGATCACTAACTAAAGGTAAATGCCACAATATATGTTTATTCAAGAGAAAATTTCTAAAATATACAATCTGAAGCATTATGACAACTTTAATCTAGTTAGAGTCGAGGAGAACATTACTGTTCCACCCCTCCCATCCGAAACCGTGCATGAAAGTTATCCCGATGAATCAGTAACATTGGCGGGTAATTCGATGAAACCAGAATTGGGGTGCAGAAGAGATAATTAAACTCGGATTGATTGAACCCGGTACAGTTCCATTGACTTCGATAAATTCTCCAGCATTAATCGTTACACTACCCGCATTGCCGTTTGCAGCACCCGAAGAATCGACTCGTCCACCATCACGAATTGTTAATCAATCTGTATTTAGATGAATCGCGTCTCTATATGAAGATTTTGTGATATGTGAATCCTATTAATTGATATTTAGGAAGAAGGGCTAAAGCCCTTACTACAAACATAGAAACCTGATTCTTCTGAATTGGTGAGAAATTTAAGACTTACATAATAGAAGTTTAATTAGATTTTAACGTTTGGTTTCTAATCTAATTCAAGTGTTTTTACTGAAACTTAGTCAGTAGCTCAAATTCATCAAGTAACTTAGCTACGTTAAGTCATCTATCTGTAACCAAATACTTGTGAGGAGAAATCATGCGGCATTTCTTGGGTGCTTTTTTGCTGGGAATGGCTACAATAACTGTTATGCCAACAGAAAGAGTCCTAGCTGGAACATTAACAGGTCAACCCCCTATTGTGATTGGACATCGAGGTGCTAGCGGTTATCGTCCTGAGCATACTTTAGCTGCTTATCAACTGGCGATTGAGATGGGGGCTGATTATATTGAACCTGATTTAGTCGCAACTAAAGATGGTTATTTGGTGGCGCGTCACGAAAATGAAATTTCTGGAACAACGAATATTGCCAGTCTTCCTGAATTTGCTGACCGTTTCACAACCAAAGTGATTGATGGACAAAATATCTCAGGCTGGTTTACAGAGGATTTTACTCTAGCTGAATTGAAAACTCTGCGGGCAATTGAAAGAATCCCTGCTATCCGTCCAGATAATACGGCTTTTGATGGATTGTTTGAAATTCCTACTTTGCAAGAAGTCATCGATTTAGCAAAGACACAAAGCGCAGCTTTGGGACGGACTATTGGTATTTATCCCGAAACTAAGCATCCTACTTATTTTGATTCTATTGGCTTGTCAATGGAAGAAATTTTAGTCAGCGTTTTAAATGCCAATGGCTACACTGATGAAACTGCGCCAGTTTACATTCAATCTTTTGAAGTGAGCAATTTAAAAGACTTGAATACATTAACTAACGTCTCTTTAGTACAACTGATTAACGGTGGTGGGAGACCCTATGACTTTGCGGTCAGTGGAGATACACGTACTTATGCTGATTTAATTACACCGTTAGGTTTGGCAGAAATTGCTACCTATGCTAATGGGATTGGTGCTAACAAAAACTTAATTATTCCAAGAGTTGGGGGAAATTTGTCGTCTCCTACAACGTTGGTTGATGATGCTCATGCGGCTGGTTTGTTGGTTCACGCTTGGACATTTCGTGATGAAGATGTTTTCTTACCTGCGAATTTACAAGGTAATCCTGAAGAAGAGTATAGACTGTTTTATCAGACTGGTCTTGATGGGGTATTTAGCGATAACCCCGATACAGCATTTAAGGTGCGTTCTGCTTTAGTTCCTGAGCCTAGTGCTATGTTGGGTTTGGGAATTATGCCTCTGTTTGGATGGTTATTCCGTCGTCGCAATAAGAATTAAAAAGCTCTGTCTCTGTGTTAAAGAATTGATTTTTTACCACAGAGACACGTTCGCGGAGCGTCCCGCAGGGAAGACACAGAAAATAAGTTAATCGGCTTGGAGTGAAATTAAGGGACGGTTGGCGATCGCACTTAAGCCTGCTGATTTAAATAAGTCTACCCAATCACGAACTAAAGTAAAATCACTGGGTTTTTCTGTACGTAAATCAGCTAAGGCTTTTAAGGTATCATGCCAATAACCGTTTTCTGCATAGATCAATACCTGTTGCTTAGGTGTTGATGTCTGCAATTGTGCTGCGATCGCCGCGTCGGGTTTTACTCGTTCTATCCAACCACTGGCGACGGGATCACCACTGCGATCGCCTCCTGTAGCGTCGCATAATAAGGAAAATCGCCAGCGATATTTTTTACCTACTTCTAAGCCTGGAAAATCGTCAGGTAAGGCATAACTCATGATGCCGTTACTAGCTTTGAGAGGTAAGGTTTTTTCTAAGAGGATTTCGTCTCCTGATTCATTCCGTAGCAAAAAGGCTGCTTGTTGGGCGGAAGTTTCTGGAACATTGACAAAGAATGTCGGGCGATCGCTCAGGGTTAATTCGATGGGGATTTCTGTGGCTGACATCCCTGTGGGTTTGGCTGGTAAGACTGCACCGATGGCTTGGGGTGTGCATTGACCTCGTGCTGCGCCTGCTTCTAAATTCCGAGAACCCCTAATTCCTGGTACTTTGAATCTTAAAAGGGAACGACGACGGGGGGTAAATCTTGGTTGTGTTCTTTGGGAAATCAGGTTTGTGTTGCTGGGTGTTGCTGTGGCTGCTGTAGTCAACAACACTTGTGGAGCTAAAGTTAAACTTAGTGTGATTAATAGCAGGGTCTTTTTTAGCATAATTTTTTGATCATAGTCAGCCTTTGACAACAGCCTGTTAAGTGCAGTCACTGCTTGAAGCTGTTAAAGATTTAATGAGTTTTATTAACAACAATTATGTACTGGTGACTTTCTCATGACCGGGAAAGTTCCGATATTGCCATTACCTCAGTAGATATACCATAAAAACTTTCGGTAATTTATAAAAAAATAGTCAAATAAATGTTATAAAATTACCCAACTATGAATATGTTACTAGTTAACATTACTTAAAATATCTATCTAATTTAACATTTGGAGATTGTCGAAATTAATGAATATTTAGCACAATTGCAAAATCAAATACAGCTTCGTTACCAAAGGAAAATCTGAGCGTCAGTCCTAAATTCAGTGGAGAAATTTACTAAGCACGACTTTCTACGGCTAGCGAGGCAATCGGCAATATTTCACCCTAGCTGTATTTTAGGAGAAAACGCACAGATGGAAAATATCAAGTCAAAACTTAGGAGTTTTCCCAAAGCAGTATTAACTGTTGGTAGTACAGTAGTGCTGACTAGTTTGGTAATTACTGGGTTAATTGTAGGGTTGCGGAAGTTGGGTAGTTTGGAGGGAATGGAGTTAGGGGCTTTTGATCAGTTGATGCGATCGCGTCCTGATGAGGGGGTAGATAATCGGTTTTTGGTGGTGGGTGTTAATGATGTAGATATCCAAACCCGCAAAGAGTACCCGATTGAAGATGGAACATTAGCCCAGGCGTTGGCGAAATTAGAGGCGCAAGCACCGCGAGTCATCGGCATAGATATTTTAAGGGATGTCAAGCAAGGTAATGCCACTGGTCGAGCCGAATTAGTGAAATTGTTAACAGATAGCGATCGCATTATTGCCGTCTGTGCTATCAGTAAAGCTGACTCTCCCGGTATCCCAGCCGCACCAGGGATTCCCGAAGATCGGGTAGGGGTGGCAGATTTCCCTGTAGATCGCGGTGGGACTGTGCGCCAGGGGATGATATTAACGATTCCCCAAGCCTCGAAACTACCAGCACCTAACGAACATATTTGCAATTACGTCAGTGCTGAAAATCAACTACCTTCCTTAAGTTTTCAAGTAGCAACACGTTACTTAGCAGAGATGGGAATTGAACCAGAACTTAGCCCATCTGGTGAAATTAAACTGCGTGATACAGTTCTCAGCCGCTTAACCCCCAACGCCGGTGGATATCATAAAGTTGATACTGGCGATTACCAAATGCTGTTGAATTACCGTTCTGGGAAAAATGCCGTCAAACAGGTATCTCTTAGTGATGTTTTAGCTGACAAAGTTGATCCAGCTTTGATTAAAGACAAGATTGTGCTGATTGGTTATACCGCCGCCATTGTCAAAGACACCTTTTACACACCCTACAGCGCAGGTGCAGCAGACAGCCAAAAAATGCCAGGGGTAGTAGTTCACGCCCAAAATGCGAGTCAGATATTGAGTGCAGTGCTAAATAAACGACCGTTATTATGGCATTGGAATGAGTTGCAGGAAGGGTTGTGGGTATTTGCTTGGTCATTGGTGGGTGGCTTTTTAGCTTGGCGGATTCGCAAACCCTGGTTATTAATTTTAGGTGGTGGAATTGCGATCGCTGTTTTACTCGGTGGTACTTATGCCATATTTCTCCAAGCTGGGTGGATACCTTTAATTCCGCCAGCGATGGGATTATTAGCCACAGCTGCTGGTGTAGTGTTGATTGATAGATATGCCGCAACAATTGTCAAAACAGTCAAAGGCTTCTTAAAAATTGACATTGATATTGATGAAGAAAAAAAGCATGAAGAAGTAGCCGCTATTACCGAAAGTGATTATTTTTTAGAATTGCAGCAAAAAGCTAAAGACTTGCGGAGTAGAGATAATCAACAGACATCTGATGTTGCGGAAAAATCACCAATTCCCAATCTCCGCCCCCCAGAAATTTTATCTCCAACAGTGACTGAATCAACCCCCACAAATACAGACGTTGATTATTTACAACAAGTACGTGACAGACGCAACAAACGCAACATACAAGAAAACGGTAATGATGTCGATAACTTAGAAGTAATATCAACACCAGTAGAAGAACAAGAAGAAATAGAATACTGGCAAAAATTACAAAGCCGAGGTAAACATCTGAGAGAACATAAAAAATAAACTCATCACAAAAATCTCTCACCCTCCGCGTCTTCCCTGCGGGACGCTCCGCGAATACGCCTCTGCGTGAGACAAACCCACATCTTGCACTAGACGATTATCTATGATCACACCAGATTTTGAAGACTCACCATCCCCAAAAACTCTAACTGAAATTGCGAATTTACCCGATGAACAACGCCAATTGATGAATTGGATAATTCGCCAGCAAAAAGTAACCTTAGCTGAAATTGCCACCCATCAAGATATTTCTCATCAAGAAGCACAAGAGCAGATCCAAAATCTCATATCTCAAGGATTTATCCAGATTGTAAATGATAGCGATACCACCTACTATAAACCTCATTTTGCTAGCCCAAAAAAACGTAACCTATCTCAAAATATTTGGGATAAATTAGAAAGTTAATTCTTCCCCAAACCCTAAATAATCATGTCCAAAATTGTTTCCATCCACTCATTTCGAGGTGGTACAGGTAAATCAAATTCCACGGCTAATTTAGCTGGAATTGTCGCTCGTGCTGGTCATCGAGTCGGTATCATAGATACTGATATTCAATCCCCAGGTATTCACGTCCTGTTTGGTTTTGATGAGCAGAAAATGAAATATGCCCTCAATGATTATCTTTGGGGACGTTGTGCTATTGAAGAGACAGCTTATGACGTTACCTCAGTTTTAAATAAAGTCGTAAACAAGAACAGCCGGATTTATTTAATTCCATCCAGTATTAAAGCGAGAGATATCACTAGAGTTTTACGAGAAGGGTTTGATTTTAATTTGTTGAATGAAGGTTTTCAAGATTTACTCACTAGATTAAATTTAGACTATCTATTTATTGATACTCACCCAGGTTTAAATGAAGAAACCTTACTTTCTATTGCTATTTCTGATATTTTAGTATTAATTCTCAGACCCGATCGCCAGGATTTTCAAGGTACGGCTGTTACAGTGGAAGTAGCCCGTAAACTCGAAATACCAAAAATGCTCCTTTTAATTAATAAAGCTTTGCCAGCACTAGATTTTGATGCTTTACGTCAACAAGTAGAAAAGACTTATAACGCACCTGTGGCGGGAATTTTACCACTATCAGAAGAGTTGATTCAATTAGCTAGTAGCGATTTATTTTGTTTACGAAATCCAGAACATCCCTTTAGTCAAGTGATGGAAAAGGTAGCACAGATGATTATGCAAAAATGAGGGATTGGGGACTCAGAATTTTAGATTTTAGATTGTGGATTTTGGATTGAATAGTTAAAAATATACTCATTGTAAATCCACTCATTGAAAGGCTGGGGATTGGGGATTGGGAGGACAATCGTCAATTATAGCAGTTTGCAGTTGAGTCTAATACAGACCTAACCTCCAACCCCTTCCCTACATTCTCTTCTCCCAAAGGGAGACGCTACGCGAACGAGAGGCTACGCCAACGCGCAGCGTGTCGGAGACAGGGAAGGGGAGTAAGCCTCAAAGCCTCCTTGTAGGAGAGAGGTTTGGAGAGAGGTTAGTATTGCATACAAACGAGAAGTCCTATACTTTACCAAGGATTACCAATCATGGTGAATGCAGACCAAAAATAAGGATGGCTGATATTTCTATTCCCAAGTTTAGCTAGAACAGGGGGCAAAGTTACATTACCTCTAGTAGTTTCTAGCCTACCGTCTTCTAGACGTATCTCACCTTTGAGGGCGGCTACTTGGGCTTGGCGGAGGGCTTCAGCTTTGATGGGGGCTGTTTTTAAGCGATCGTAAAATTCACTGATGAAACCTAATGTACCTTCATCGGAGACATACCATAAACTTGCTAAGGCTGACTTTGCACCAGCTTGGACAGCAAAACCGGCAAAACCTAACTCTGCGTCTTCATCTCCGAGGGCGGTACGACAAGCACTCAATACTACTAATTCTACAGGTGGATTATTCCAACCGAGTCTGCGGATTTGATCCATTTGCAATTGAGTGTCCCAGAGTTGAATGTAGGAGTTACTAGGCGCACCGGGTCTAAATTCGCCGTGGGTGGCGAGGTGGATAATCCCAAAGGGTGTCTGCTGACGTTGGTTTTGGAGATTTTTTAGGGTAAAGGATTCGTTGAGGAATGATCTACCAGGCCATAGGCGCGGTGTGATGGCTTTTAGTTCTGTGGGTACGGCTGGTAAGGGCTGCTGGTTGGTGAATTGAGATGCACCCATACTCAAGACTTCAGCTTTTCTAATATCGACATATCGGGTATCGGTGAGGCTGAGACTAGGCATTAAACCGACACTGTATTTTTCGACTAAATATTGTTTACCATCATAAAGGGCAGCGATGGGTAGCGATCGCAATCCGCTATCCATAATGAATACTAGGTTTTGAATTTCGCTGGCTGTTAAATCAGTCTCGATGGGTTTAATTAGCAAGTCATATAGTTGTTTGGCTGAATCTATATAGTCTTTCCGCAAGGCGGGATCTGTCACGCGGCTTTTGAAAGTTCGAGAAATTGCTAAAATTTGCGATCGCGTGATTGGTAAAACTTTGCGGACTGGTGTACCCTTGGCAGTAACTACGACTAATTCTAGGCGATCATCTGGAGAGATGAAATCTAGTGCTTTCGTCTTGGTTACTTGATTAGATGTAGCAGCCATCTTGGGGACAAAACTGACGTATATCAGTGCAGGTTTTACCCCTGTGGCACTTTCAATATCTTGTAAGATACTCTGGGCTGTGTTTGTCGTGGCAATTTTGGGTAGAGTAGTTCTTCCTAAATATTGCTGAACTCTGTCCGTAAACTTTTCGTCAATTTCCGGGATAATTTTATCAACTACAACTTTGGTAATGACGGTAGTTTGAATAGGATTGCCAATCTTTTCTAGGATATGGGGGTTAGGAGAATTATCGGGAATTGTTGGTTCTATTGGTTCTATTGGTTCTATTGGTTCTATTGGTTCTATTGGTGGCGGTGTTGGTGGTGTTGGCGTCACTTGAATAGTTATATCTTGAGGGGATGAAAAAGAGACGCGATCGCTAGCTGTAATACTAAAGGCTGTAATATTACCAGTAGTATCTGTTGGTGGTGTGTAGACTAAAATTGTATCCGACTGAAGTAATGTTCCTGGTGTAACTGGTGTACCATCTTGTAGTGTTAAAGTACCACTTTTTAATTCTGTAAGCGTTGTGGTGAGATTATCTTGATTCACGTCATTTTTTCCCACATTTAAATCACTAAGATTAAATGTCACCGACTGATTTTCTTGAGTTGTTGGTATATTATTATTTGCTGTTAATGTAGGTGGACTATTAATAGATTTAATCGATATATCACTGGGAGTATCACTAGCCAGTCCCCCATTTTCTAGAACCGGGAATGTATTAACTAGTGAATTTGGTGTAATTTGAGAAATGCCTGTGTTAATACTTGCCTTAGTACCATTTTGGCTAGCATCACCGACTATAAATGGCACATTATCAATCCCGCCATCATGTTGGATTGTGACGAGACCTGATTGAGTATCTCCGGCAGTAAAAATGGTATCATCAGTAGGTATACCGTCATTTAAAACTTCTGCTAATCCCCTGACAACTCCATTGGCGAGAACATTCACATCACCTGCTTCAGCATTACCAAAAATAAAAACACTGGCGTTTGTGTTGATACTGCCAAAAGTAATATTTTTGCCTGCATTTAAATCTACATCTCCGGCCACACTACCGTAAGCACTGAAAGCGAAAGCATCAATCCTACCTGTAATAATACTTTCTGTTGTGTTGATATTAATTGAACCAGCACTCGCATTACTAGATTCTGGATTGATAGCTGAGGAATTAATATCACCTGTTGTAATATCGCCACTCAATGATTGTAAAATAACTCGTCCGGCAAAACCAAAATTAGGATCACTAGTATCAATGTTTCCGACTTGGATATTTGCAGGCGTGGATGCAACTCCTGTGGTACTAAAAACAGTTGCTGATTCTGTAGTATCTGGAGGAATGTTAGCTGTAGATTCTAACACACTCAAACCGGCTCTTAAAATTAAAGCCGGCTCATTCGCTAAAATAGCTATATCTCCTGAACAAGTAGTATAAATAGGACAAAGTGTAAAATCTGCCCCAGTAATTGTAATATCACCGCCAGTAATACTACCTGTAGATTCTACTTTTAAAGCTGGGCCGATATAATCACCAAAGCTAACATCTCCATTTGCACTAATTATGGGGTCATAAAGACTGATAAAACTACCCCTATTCCCCAGACTGTTGAGAATAGAAAACTTACCACCACTGGCGAAGTGAGTATCTAGAGAAATTTTACCATTACTAACTAAATTTAAATTACCACCGCTAATAAAACTTGTTCTATTAATATGATTAATTGCTAAAATATCAATACCTTGATTACCTTGGAGATAAAGATTTTTTCCAGCAATAATAGAAACAGAATTGGCTGTAGTATCACGGACTCGCAAAGTATTTTGAGCTATTAAATTTAAGTCGCCAGTCGTGGTAATTTTGCTTTCAGATAAAATTAAATTCTGGTTAGCATAGAGATTAACTTGATCAGCATTTGCGTGTTTAACTACCACATCACCACGATTAACTTGCAAACCAGAACCAGCTAGTTCTACTTCACCATTACTATTAACTATTAATTCTGTAGCATTATTCCCCCCGCCACCAGTCAGCAGTTTGGGGAGAGAATTAGGTGAATTGTCCTTAATATTAGATGTGTTAATAAATTCCAGACTTAACAGATTGCCGGGAATGCTCAAACGAACTAAGCTAGAACCGGGAACACTAGCGATGCTAATATTACCCCCCGGTGCAGAAAGTTGTCCAGTGCTGGCGACAATACCGCCTAATAAAGTTAAGTTACTTCCTTGTGAAACGGTGAGATTCCCAGCATTGAAAATTGCACTGGTAGAGTTTGCATCAAACACAAAGCTATTAGGTGTTCCAATGAGTGCAGCATAATTATTCCAGCCATGAGCATGAAAATAACTATCACCAAAACCAATGCGGTTAGAGGTAGTCGCTGTAAACGATGCAGGGACATTCAAACTCGCATTATTACCAAAAATAATCCCATTGGGATTGATTAAATATAAATTAGAGTTACCGCCAGTGACTTTAATGAGTCCATTAATAAAGGAAGCATCGCTACCAGTGACACGTCCTAAAATATTTTGAATTGATGGCTGAGAAAGAAAGTTAGCTGTTTGATTGGAATCCAGACCAAACTGTAAGAAACTATGAAAAAGATTAGCGCGATCGCTACTCAAACTCCCGCCGCTAATATCAATATTATTACCTTGAGTATTAACAATAGTACCAGTGCCATCATAAGCTGGGTTAATTGATTGTGCTTGTGCCAAATTAGGAAATAAACCCAACAATAAACAAGCACTAGCTAGACTTGTTTGTTTAACCTGTGAATTTCGCCTTTTTTGCGCTTTCTTCACAGCTTGATGAGCAAATTTAGCCTGCAATTGTGTATATTTGCTAGATACATTATCAGCATGAGTGCGATAATAATAAAGTGGCTGAAAAATATGCTTAACTTGAGCAACTTCTGCAAGACGCAAGCATAAATCATAGTCTTCCACATATTTCAAAGACTCATCAATCCCACCCGCTAACTCAAACACTTCTCGCCTGATTAGCCGGAAGTGAAACGTCATAAATTTATTTAATATTTCTTCTCGGTTATATGGTATTAGACAACGATAACCATAGCCGAGAATATGATTGTGAGCATCAATATCTAAATAATCGGTATACACCCAACCAATATCTGATTCTGCATCTAACACCGCAGATGTTTCTTGTAATGCTATCGGTGCTAACAAATCATCACTATCTACCCAACCAATATACTTACCACAAGTTTGGGCGATCGCAGCCTTTAAAGCCCTTGTCGTCCCTTGATTTTGCGCCACCACCACCCGCACTCGATGATCACGTTTTTCACACTCACGGGCAATCTCTGCGGAATTATCAGTAGAACCATCATCCCAAATTAGCAGTTCAAAATCTTGCCGAGTTTGAGCTAAAACACTGGCAATAGCAGCACCAAGGTAATGCTCCCGATTATACACTGGAATAATAATAGAAATTACTGGCTGCATAAATTGTTTTTACTAAAAATTTCGATTCACTCAATGCTTATAACTAGTTGGCTGCATTGTGTCATGATCTAGGTATAGTGATAGTTGATGTTTGCAAATATTTGCATACACTCAATAAGTTCCTAAATTTTGCTATATTTCTATTCGTATTGGTTTTCATCTCAACTATCTGTTAAAGAAAATTCACCAAATTTAAATTTTCATAATTTATATGCAAAACTTCTTCGCCAAAACCAAAAAGCGGCGGATATTAACTTCCAAATTTCCCCAAACACAAAAACCTTCATTAACCCTCCGCGTTACTTTGCGGAAACCTCCGCGTTACTTTGCGTTCCAGAAAGTATTACTAATATTCACCTTTTTAATTACCACTTGGCTAGTCCCCAAAACCTTACTAGCTCAAGAAAAGCTAGAAATTAAAGACTTTGATTACTGGGCAAGTTTTTGTAGATTACTAGGAGAAGAAAAAAAATATGAAGAAGCGATCGCAGCTTGCAATCAAGCCATTGCACTTAAACCAGAAAATGCCGACATTTGGGTAGAACGGACAGAAATCTTAATCAAACAAGCAAAATATACTGAAGCTTTAGTCTCAGCCGAACGTGCCTTACGTCTGCAACCCAAATATTCTTTAGCCATAGCCCAACGCTGTCAAGCATTATTTAACTTATATAAATATCCTGAAGCTAACGCCGCCTGTGATTTAGCCTTGCGTGCCGATGGGAATTGGGGTGATGGAACAGCAGTATTAGCATGGTACAATAAAGGCTTATCTGAAAGTAAATTAGGACAATTTAACGAAGCTATCACCTCATTTAATCGAGCATTAGATATTGATAAGCAAAATTCCTTAGCTTTAGTTGGTAACTGCCAAGCTTTAACAAATTTAGGTAGATTATATGAAGCGATCGCCGCTTGTGATGCAGCCATTAAAGCTAATAGTAATTGGGGTGATAGTTCCCCGGCCATTGCCTGGTATGCTAAGGGTTTAGCACAGCAAAAAAATGGTCAAATTGAGGAAGCGATCGCCTCATTTGATCAAGCCATTGCGATGAATCCCAAAGATGTAGATATCTGGATTACCCACGGACAAGCTTTAGCCGCAGTCGGGAAACCAGCACAAGCTAGTGTTTCCTTTGAATTTGCCGTAAAGTTAAGCCCTAATTATTCTTTAGCATTAGCAAATCAAAGTGCCACATTGAACAAATTAGGCAAATATAAAGAAGCCCAAGCAGCTAGCGAACAAGCTATCCAAGGCGATAATCGATGGGGTGATATGAGTCCCGCCTTAGCTTGGGAACAGCGAGGAATTGCTGTAGCCGGAATGGGAAATTATGAAGAAGGATTAGCTTCAATTGATCGTGCGATCGCCTTGAATCCCAACCAAGCTGAAGCCTGGAATAATCGCGCCGTTAGTCAATGGTATTTAGGTAGATATTCCGAAGCAATGGCTAGCAGCGATCGCGCCACCACAATTAACCCCAAATATGCCCAAGCCTGGTTTAATAAAGGTAGAATCCTCAAGTCATTAGAACGCTATCCACAAGCATTGGCAGCATATAATCAAGCCATAGAAAATAGTAAATCAAGCGAAAATACACTGATAGCTAATATCTGGGCTAATCGGAGTGTAGTATTATGGCATTTATCACGCAATCAGGAGGCTTTAGCTTCCGCCGATCGCGCCATTGGTATTAACCCTGAATTATCCCCAGGATGGTATAACCGGGGTGTAGTGCTATTAAATTTAAGACGCTACGAAGAAGCCATCACTGCTTATAACCGTGCCGATACGCTTACTCCCAATGATGCTAATATCCTGCTAGGTAAAGGAATAGCCTTATTAAAAGTGGGTAAATTACCAGATGCGATCGCAGCTTTTGAAGCCACCTTAAAATTAGATCCAAAAAATACTCTAGCACAAGCCAATCAAAGCATTGCTCAAGAAAAATTACAACAACAGTTAGAACAGCAAACACCAAATTTGCCCGTAATCCCAGCAACAACTAGGTAAAATTATTTCTAGCAGTTCAGTATAAACTCTATAATTTCCTTTGCTTAATAGCTTGAGCAGGATTACCCGCATAGATTGTCATCGGCTCTAAGGAAGTTCCAGTGACTCCCCCTAAAGTTAGCACAGCTGCCCTACCAACGGTAACTCCTGGGCCAATTATCGCCTTCGCTGCAATCCAACTACCTTCTTGAATGTGAATAGGAGCTGTAATTAGTTGAAAATCAGGATGATTCCAATCGTGATTACCAGTGCAGAGATAAACACCTTGAGATAGGCATACATGATCTTCAATAGTAACTAGAGACAGGTTATCAATCCAAGCATCCTCTCCAATCCATACATAATCACCGACAATCAAACGCCAGGGAAACTTAACACGAACTCCCGGCTTTAGACGCACACCTTGACCAATTTTCGCCCCAAAAGCCCGAAGTAGTAAAACTTTTAAGCTTGAGATGGGAAGCCAATAACTTTGTACCAATGGTGAACCGATGAAGTACCACAGAAGTTGCTGCCAGTAGGGTGCGCCTGGGGTATAATTACCAACCGTATATTTATTTAATTGCATATTTATAAAAACTTAACAAAAAAGTTCGAGGTTTATACCTGTGTAATTGTTAAACATCTCCAGCCAGGAGCAAACAACATCACGAATCATTGGCAGCATAGATGCTGTTGGTTGTGCTAACGGTATAGACAGGGAGTCGCAATACCTTAACTAGCAAATAAGAGGTTAGCGATCGCCTTAGCTATAAGCATATTTTATATTTAGCATTGATAAAAATTTGGAGCTAAATTAGTAAATTTCTCAAGCAGTAGTCTACCATTCCTTGTTAAGAAACGGAATAAATCCTATGGGGATAGGTATCAGATAGGCGAAACTTCATAGAATTAACATGATAACTTCCAAGTCAATGATTTGTCTGAAAAGCTTATCAGATTTAGCTTCTACGATTTCTTTATGTCACTTAACCACGTAGTTTTAGCGTGATGTGATTTACGCTAGCTAAATTTATGGTAAATTTACCCAAGCGCAATTTTAAATATTCATGTTTATTTAAGGAGGTAGCATTAGTGACTATTCACAACCTGTCTTGATGCGTGCGACTGAGCACAGAACTAATAAACCAGATCCCAAATTTAACTTAACTCTAATCGCAATTTAAGATTGCGGTGCGAATTTCTTATCAACTAAGCTTTCAAGCCTATTGATGGAGAAGCGATCATCAACAAAATGTTTTGGATGTGTTTTCTCAATACTTCTGAACTCTTGTATTTTTAGTTAGAAGTAACGTTCCTTAAATCAATACGATTCGGCTAAGAGGTTCTATGAAGCTTTTTAATAACCTCCTGGCAGTAGAAAAATATACTACTGTCAGGATTCATGTTGCTATCTTTAAAGCTATTTTAGGCTATGTAGCTAATCTAGTCCCAACCAATAAAAGCAACAACAAATGTGTTCAAAACGAAAATATTAGTCTCAAGAAATTTCTGACGAACAGGCAATTGGCGCAGGGCGCAACTCCACCCCTCTGTATAGCAGTCAAAAGTTTGATCATGACACCAATCGATAAACAGTTGGTGTCAAATAGCCTCGCTTATGGCGAAAAAATGATCTTTGGCGGTACGACTACAGACACTTGTACTACCAGAACCGGCTTTATTTTTACAGCAGGAAGCGACAATTGCTAACTAATATGAAAAAGATTAAATATATCAAGTTTTGCCTACTTGCCGTTCTTTCGTTGTTTTTGACCTTCTCTGGCATAATTAATGCACAAACCCCCACTACTACTGAAACAGTTTTAACGAATCAAGTTCCTAGTCTTTCCGAGAATGATGGAGTTTCCTACGAATTAGGTATGAAATTTCGGAGCGCTACACAGGGACAGATTAGCTCCATTCGCTTTTGGAAAGCTTCCAACGAGACGGGAACTCATATTGGCAGAATCTGGTCAGCAACAGGAAATCTCCTGTCCAGCGTCACTTTTACTAATGAGACTGCTTCTGGTTGGCAGCAACAGGCTCTGAATCAACCACTGAGTATTCAAGCTAATACGACCTATGTAGTCTCTGTTAATACTAATGCTCATTATGTAACTACGAATGGAGGCATGGCTAACTCCATAGTCAATGGTAACCTGAGTTCAGTGGCAGGTAACAATGGGGTGTATAACCTGACTGTTGGCGCGTTCCCCAATACTGCTTACCAGAATACAAACTATTTTCGTGACATCAATTTTGTTGCTGTTGCCCAACAAACACCAACACCAACCCCAACTCCAACCCCAACACCAACTCCAACCCCAACACCAACCCCAACCCCAACTCCAACTCCAACTCCAACTCCAACTCCAACGACATCTACATCGACCATTCCGTTGAGTGCATCAGCACCTTGGCCGATATTCCAGCGTGTAGATGCTCTCAAGTTTTCGTCCCGCGTCGGTCTGACAACAGTTTGGGGAGATTATTTTGAAAACAGCGATGACCCATTTTACATTTCACCTAATGAGCAGACCCAAGAGCTGACAAACACTGCAAGTGGTAACTATGCAGTTTACAACAGTATTGACTTAGGCAGTGGTGTAGAGGCACTGATGCTCCGCGTTGCTTTAGCTTCCGGTACAAACAGCGTTGAAGTGCGTTTAAACTCGGCTAGTGGAACTGTAGTGGGAACATGTTCTATCAACAGTACTGGTTCGGTGTCAACCTATCGTACTGTTCCGTGTCCTTTGAATAGTAGCCTTGCCAAAGGAACACAAAACCTGGTCATCAAGTTCCCCGGAACTAACAGCACAATGCGCTTTAATTGGTTTGCCTTCTGGGCTAAAGATACAACCCAGACAATTGACCAGATACAAAAAAGGCAATCCACCATTATGGTCAACCAAGCTGCACCTGTTATACCAATTACTGGTAGCCCAGTGCGAAATAGAAATATGCTCCCTGGAAGTTCCGAGACACTAGCTCGTTCATATAGTATGTGGTCTCCTGGAAAAACCTGGGAATGCCCGAAGTGGATGCACGATACTTATTGGGTGAAAGGCGAGGATGGTAGGGTATACCCCACATGGCACACTCCTGTTGATTTTAACCCGGAAACTAATGCTTACTGTACCTATGGTCATGAACATGGTGATGATCCACGTGGCTCAGAGGTATTTTCTGTTGGAGGGATGCCAGCTTTCGGCTATATCAGCGAACAGCATGCAATTAATGATCCAGCTAATCCCAGGCATGAAGACCATTTTGGCCATAAGGTTTTTGTTGCCAATAACTGGACTATGTACAATGCCAACAATAGCAGCTCAACTACAAAATGTGATGTACTCGTGAAAATACACATGGGTTCACATTCACCAGATGCACTCACCAATACGGCACATGAGATGTTTGTGGCTGGTAAATGCGATGGACAACAACCCTTCAACATCAAACAGTTTGGCTTGTTTGGTGCGCCTGGACAGTTCAAAGAACCTGAAGCTCCGTTGTGTGATACATTCTTGGCTTCTGGTATTACGCCGAACCCACTCAACCAGCCAACAGATGGTGCCCATCGTGCTATTCCTACGAAGGATTGTTATACACGTGGTACTCAAAACGAACAATCTTCCTCAGTTGAAAAAAGAACATTTGAATACTGGCTGACGGAGTTTGTACGCGGTGATTTTTACTTTAGAGTCACAAATCCTTCCCGTTTTTATGATGCGTCTTCTGCAACGAAGATCGGCAGAACAGTAGATTTGTGTTATGTTCCAACTCATCCTCTTGCTAATACCTTGATGTGTCAAGAAACCAGAGCGGCAGGTAGCAAGGTAGAGTGGGATGATCCGCGTTCACCTTTCCGGGGAACAGTTAGCATGGAGAGCCACTTTTCAGGACTGGCCTTTGATAATTCTCCATCTTCTGTGATATACACAGATGCCTATGGTAAAAATGCCAGAACATCTCCCGCTCCTGCTCAAAGGATTACCTTTAAGCAAATCGTTCCAGTTCAGGGATTTAACTATAAGGTAGCAGGACAAAACAGCCTCTTCCCCTCCGCAGACTATTCTGCATCGGGGAGAAATGGTGTCAGATCACCTAACTAAAAGAAACTAAATCAATCCTGCAAAACAGCCTGTGACATATCCAAAGTCATAGGCTGTTTTTTTTATCAATGTCTTCACAGTAATTCTAGAGACACTAAAAAATACC